>NZ_OMWA01000002.1 GCF_900314615.1 uncultured Methanobrevibacter sp.
AACTCCACCAACATTAACAACAGTCAAATAATACTCAATAACTTCATTATAATACGGAGCAGTATTATTAACAGTTTTAACTGGTTCAGGAAGAGGAACTAATTTGACAGTAACATTATCTTCATTATTTGTTAAGTTCCAGTCAGTTTCATTGCAAGTAACGTTAGCAGTATTTGTAACATTTACAACACTGGTTATAGTATCCAGTACACGTGAATAGATTTTCAATGTAACGTTAGTACCATTAGCTAAATTACCAATAGTCCAAATACCATTTTCAAAAGTACCGTTACGTGTAGTTCCATTAATTACGACAAATTGAGAAGGTACAAGATCTTTTAAGATAACATTAGTAGCATTAGTACCATTACCCGCATTAGACACAACAATAGTCCAAACAGCAATATCATCTACAAAGTAAACATGTTTATCTGAAGTCTTATTCACAGACAAATCAACGACAGGAACTGGGTAAACAGTCCTATTGGTTGTGTTTTTAGTTCCGTTAGGACCTGTTACAGTTAAATTATTGGTTAAATTACCAAGATATTTAATATTCTTATTATTATTAGTTATATTGTCAATGAATGTACGGTTAGTAATTAAATTACTACCTAAAGCATTGACTTTAACATAAATAGTAATAGTAGCATTTGATTTTCCAGTAATGTTTGTTATAAACCATGTGAGTGATTGATTGTTAACATTAACATATCTTGAAGTTTCATTTGCACCGCTAATTTTATAAGTACCATTGAATACCAAACCATCAGGCAAACAATCAGTAACATTTAAAATACCAGTGTAAATAGTAGTTCCATTGTTTACAACAGTTAAATTGTACTGGATTACATCATGATAATACGGAGTAATATTGCTAACAGTTTTTACAGGATATGGAAGAATAACCACATCTACAGTCTTATTAGCTTTATTGTTAGTGTAATTCCACTCAGTTTCGTTACAGGTTACAGAAACTGTGTGATTAATATCTTTACCCTCACGAATAGCACGGGAATTAATTACCAAAGTAAGTTTAGTGCCGTTAGTAAGGTTTCCGATTGTCCAAATACCAGTTGTTTTATCATAATTTAAACCAGGTGTACAATTAATGAACTCGAAATTGTCAGATGGGAATAAATCTTTTAAAGCAACATTAGTAGCATTAGTACCATTTCCAGCATTGGAAACAGTTATAGTCCAAACAGCAATATCGTCGACAAAGTACTCATCTTTGTCACTGGTAATATTAACTGAAAGATCAACTAGAGGTCTAGGATAAACAGTCTTGTTTGTAGTTTTGTTAGTTCCGTTTGGACCTGTAACAGTTACGTTGTTAGTCAAATTACCAAGATAAGTAATAGTTTTATTATTAGTTAATCCATCAATGACTTCACGATCTGTTATTATGTCGCCCATTTCAACTACTTTAACCCAAAGAGTTATAGTTGCATTCTTACCTGTGATGTTGGTGATTGTCCATGTGAGTTTTTGACCACCATTAACAAATTTAACCTCATCAGCACCTTTAACATTGTAAGTACCGTTGAATTTCAAACCGTCAGGTAAACTGTCAGTAACATTCAAGATATTAGTGTAGGTTCCTTTACCTGTGTTTACAATAGTCAAATTATATTGAATCATGTCATGATAGTAAGGAAGAATGTTAGAAACATCTTTTACTGGATATGGGAGAGGAACAACATTAACTGTTTTATTTGCTTTATTGTTTGTGTAGTTCCATTCAGTCTCATTACATGTTACAGTAGCATTGTGTTTTGCAGTTCCAGTTGCAATAGCAAGGGAATAAACTGTGAAAGTAACATTAGTACCATTAGCTAAATTACCGATATACCAAGTATCTCCAATGAAAGTAGTACCATTAGCTAAAGTACAGTTAATGAATTTGAATTTATCTGACGGGAAGAAGTCTTTCAAAGTAACATTAGTCGCATTAGTACCATTTCCAGCATTTGATACAGTTATTGTCCAAACAGCAATATCATCTACATAATATTCATCTTTGTCACTGGTAATATTTACAGAAAGATCTACAATAGAAACCGGATAAACAGTACAGTTTACAGTCTTATTAGTACCATTAGGACCTACAACAGTCAAATTATTAGTCAAATTACCAACATACTTAACTACAGAGGCATTTAAAGTTAAATTCTTTGAAATAAAAGTACTGTTCCTGATAATCTTATCACCAAGACCTACAACTTTAATTTTAACAACAATTGTAGCATTTCCAGTGATATTTGTCAATATCCAAGTAATTTTTTGACCATCAACAACATATTCAACTGATTTTCCGTCAACAGTTTGGTTAACCACAGAAGCATTAATGACTTTAACAGTTTTATTAAACACTAAACCTTCAGGTAAGCTATCAATAACTGTTAAATTATTTCCATATGTAACATTTCCAGTATTTACGATAGTTAAATTGTACTCAATAACATCATTATAATACGGAGTAATATTTTCAACAGATTTTACCGGATGCGGGAGAGGAATAACTCTAGCTGATGCATTAGCTATATTATTATGTTTATTCCAATCTTCTTCAACACTGGAAATTTCAGCATAATTAGTAACATTACCTTCGACCCTTTCTGCAACACAATTAATTGTTAAAGTTTCGCTTTGACCGACTGCTAATGACTCAATAGTCCATTCATTTGTATCAGGATTAAATCTAGAATCTGAAGCACTTATGAATTTAAATTCAGGTTGTAAAATATCTTTTAAAACCACATTAGTAGCAGTGCAGCAGCCATCATTTTTAACTGTAACTGTGCAAATAACATTTTCACCTATATGATATTCATCCTTATCAGCAGTTTTGTTAGCAACCAAGTTTAATTGTTTTTCCTTATAATCAACTATAATATTATAAGTAATATGATTATCATCAGCCATTGAACGAGAACTTATTTTTAAAGTTACACTTGTATGAGCAGGTAAGTCTCCTATAATCCATTTATCAGCACCAATATCATAGGTACCTTTTGTGGCAGTGTAATTATTAGCTTCAAAATCAATTGGTATCAAATCTGTTAAATTTACATCATGAGCATCAACATCCCCATCATTGGAAACAGTAATAGTCCAGTTAGCAACATCATCAGTATGATATATTTGCTTTTCACTTGTTCTATCAACAGACACCTTAATCTTATTTTCATCGGATTCAACATGGACAATATTGTTCAATCTATCAATAAAGGATTCTGCAATAGAAGTAATTATTAAAGTTTCACTAGTACCGTTGGCCATTTTTGGAATTAACCATTCTCCAGTATGATTATTATATGTACCATTTGTAGCTGTATAATTTACAAATTCAAATTCGGAAGGAAGTAAATCTTTTACAACAACATTGGTTGCGTTGGAAGCATTTCCTGCATTGGAAACTGTTATTGTCCAAACAGCAATATCATCATCAAAGAAGGTAACATTACTACAGGTTTTTACAACTGACAAATCAACGTGAGGTAAAACCCAGAACTTTGTAGAATTTTTAATGTATTTATAGTTCCAATCTTCAGGGTGTTCTGCAGTAACCAAATATTCTCCAACTTGCAAGTCCTCTTTTGGTATGGTTATATAAACATCACCATAAAGGTTTGTACGAAGGCCTTCAAAAGTCCATTCATTTTTATTTGCACCAAGAGGTCCTCTTTTAGAATTTGTACGGATTTTTGGATGTATAACAGTACCATTAGCTAAAGTTACATTAATATTAAGACGTTGGAAATATTCACGATTATCCTGATATAATAAAGTTCCATTTTTACTGTTTTCCACACCATCCACAGGAGACTGGAATGCAGTAGCATTGGTGACTATTTTATCACCTAACGAATTAATATAAGTTACATTTTTAACACGAGTTTCATTGAATGCTGCAGTACTGTGAATAGCATTAAGTATGTTGTCCCCACCGATATGAATAACTTCAATTTCAACATCACTTGTGTTAAGATAACTTTCAACTGGATCAGCAATAACAATTAAAAGATAACTCCATGCTTGATTTTCCTTAAACAAATCATCAACAATGGTTAAATTTTTTCCGTTAGAATAAAATGCAGATCCATTACGAGCACTATTGTGTTCAAAATTATTTCCAATAGAAACAGTATTGCTTCCTTTTACATAAATTGCACCACCAAGACCTGAAAGTTCATCCTTATCATGCGGAATAGCTGTGTTATTTATGAAATTATTTTTCATGAAAGAAGAATAACTTCCATCAATATATACAGCCCCACCTTGATGGGTAACTGTGTTATTTGTGAAATTGGAAGCAATAATTTTTGAAATAGTACCATGAATATAAATACCACCACCATTAGTAGCATTATTAAATTTCAAACCAGTACCATTAATTACCGCATCATTACCATTAATATACATACCAGCACCATCAAAAGCAGTATTGTTATCCAAAGTAGAATTAAATATTATTGAATAATTACCTTTAATATAAATACCACCACCATTAGTAGCATTATTAAATTTCAAACTGGTACCATTGATTGTTGCATTATTACCGCTGATATACATACCAGCACCATCAAAAGCAGTATTGTTATCCAAGGAAGAATTCAATATTTTTGAATAATTACCTTTAATATAAATACCAGCACCATAGCTAGCATTATTATACTTTAAATTAGTGTCATTAATTACAGCATTATTACCTATAATGTAAATAGTACCATTGCCAGCAGTATTGTTATTTAATGTGGAATTATTAATATTTGCCCTGTTTCCTTCAATATAAATACAAGCCCCATTATCAGCAGTGTTATTTATAAATGTGGAATTGAAAATTAAAGCATTATTACCTTTAATAAATACTGTACCGTTAACAGCTTCATGATTATAGAATTTTGTATCATTGACAATAGCTCTTTCACCAACTATATAAATAGCAGAACCGTTTCCGCTTTCAGCTGTATTTGAATCAAAAGTACAATTTAAAATTTTAGTATCATTACCATAAACATATACAGCTCCAGCATCACCGGATGGATTAAACCATACATCTTCATGCTTTAAATAATATTCACCATTTGGATCAGGAATATAATTACCTCCATCTTTTCTATAACGTGGTTGATCTACATATCCCCCTTCAGAAATTTTTTTGTATGCAGCAACACAAAATGAAGAAGATTGACCTGCTATAGTTGCTACATTGTTGGTAAAAGTACAATTTTCTATTGTTACATTATTTCCCTGATAATTTCTACCACTGAATCCATCATGGTCTCCGCTTAAACCACCAACCATTATAGCGGCTCCTTGTCCACCACGATTATTTGTAAAATTTGAATTTCTAACAATTACATTATTATGACTTATACCAATACCTGCAGAATATTCTCCAGTACCAGTACAATTTATAAACTGACAACCATCAATTACCTCTGGATTTTTAATCCATTTTACAGAAGTACTGAAATTTCCGTGAATATAAATCGCAAACCAACGAGAAGTAACATTTATAAATTTAGTATTGGTTATTGTTGAAGAAACATTACCTGAACCCCATTCTGACTCATCAGCAATACATAAAGCACCACCGTGTTGTGCAGAAGAAGTGTTTTCAAATTTACAATCCCTCATATCAATTCCAAAAACAGCTCCTAACTGACCAGAACCGTCATTAACACCATTTGCACCAGGATAAGTTTGATGACAATTAGTAAAGTTACATCCCCAAATGTGTATTGGTTCACCATCCATACAAGAACCTTGCATACCCATGAATTGTGTTTTAGATATACAATTATTTATAGTACAATTTATTACATAACCACTAGCAAAATTAACTAAACCACCAGTAGCATTAATATTTTCAAAAGTAACATTAACCAATTTACAACCTGAAGTACCCCAAGTTTCTCTCCAATTACCTGTGTCTTTTCCATGGAAATTAAATCCATATCCACTAGATAATAAAGTAGCCATTAAATTAGGATTATCTGGAGAACCTCCAAATACCTTTACATTATTGATTTCTAAAATTTCATTATCCCCTGCCTTTATATCACCTGAATACTGAGTATACCAATTAGGATTAATTGCATTAAATGTTTTACCATTAAGATAAATTATTCCACCAGTATTTCTAAATTCCAATATCTTATCAGCAATAGCCTTTGCAGTAGAATCACTATCAAAAGTATAAGTATGAACAGCACCAAGTACGGGTTCATCATTACTGACACCCAATAGTTGAGCATCATTTTTATTCAAAGTTTTACTATCATTAACATCCAAATCTTGCACATTTTCTGATATGCTCAATTTAGAATTATCATTAAAATTCTCATCAACTATACACTCATCTGAAACAGCCAGTATTCCAATTTCATTTCCAATTTCACTCGTAGCATTATCTGCCGCAGCTACAAATGAAAACGATAAAATTATTAAAACTAGCATTAAAATGAAAAACAAATTTCGCTTAACATGCATAATTTTCCTCATTTACAACAAATTTTATATAATTTTGTTTAAATAATCTAATGAAAATTATCCATCTATAGTATAAAAAATATATTTAAAAATTAATGAAAATGTACATAGTACTAATTATAGTTAAGATATTCAATAATATAAAGCTTATGTTTTAATTTTTTTAATAAAAATAGTAATATTTAATAAATTAATAAAAAAGTGAACATTCTAGTAAAATAAGTTATATAAAAATGAGGAAATGTAAAATAATAATATAATAAATAAAATAAATAGCTATTGACAGCCATGTATAAACCAACGGCGTGATTTAAAATAACTGTAATGATCAAATCAATCCATACCAAAATATTCCAATTCAGATATGGGCAATAACCATTTAATTATCATTATATTATATTTTGATTTAAAATCTCCAATATATTTAACTAACTTATGGGATTAGCAAATACATGAAAGATTGAATTATTTTATTTTTAGCACTAAATCAAATCGTGATAAAACACGATTGAAGCTTTGATTAAAAGCTTTTTGATACAAAACGTATCTATTTTCATTTAATTTTTAAAATATCTAAATACTATTTGTACAAATTTTCATTAACACATATGCCTAGTTATATTTTCTACAATCCCAACATATATGCAATTGATATTTTACCTTTTAATAAATATATATGTTATTATTATTTTCTAGATATTTTTCAAAAATATAGGAATAAATATTATTATTTTTTAATATTAAATAAACTAATTATTTAATTATAAAATATTATATCAGTAGTATAAATTTCATGAAAAAAAAATAAATAATTATTTAATAAATTATCCTAATAGTTAAAAATATTTTACAAAAATCCATTAATATCGAATAATGTAAACTATATTTACCATCACAATAACTTCAAAAAATCTATTAAACTAACACATTCCTAATAAATTTTTAAATTTTTCAAAAAAATATACATTTTGTTTAAAATCCCAAAATTAACTAAAAAGCATTTTGAGAATACATTCAACAATATAATTAAGTAAAATAAGACTATAGCTATAATAATTTTAAAAGTTGAATTAATTAAAATAGTATATTTGACAAAATCTATTAAAATAATGATATCTATCTTAAAGTAAAATGATAGTAAATGTCAAGCAAAAAATAAAAAAGTATGGGAAAATTAATTTCCCATCGTGTTTAATTTAATCTTTTCTTCTTAAAGTTACACCAACAATAGCTAATAATGCTAAAAGAACCATTACAATTGGGTTACCAGTAGCATGCATAGTAGGAGTTGAAGGTTCTGAAGGTTCGGAAGGTTCACCTGGAACTACAGGAGGAACATCCGGATCTACAATGACAACAGTGGAACTGTCTTTGTTGTTATCTGGATTTGGATCTGGAGTGCTGCTGTTTACTTCAGCATAGTTTACAGCTTCACCAGCAGATAATGCTCTGAAAGCAACTGTTAATGTTACAGTTTCTCCAGCTTCCATATTTCCAATATACCAGATTCCAGTATTTACGTCAAATAATCCAGTATTAGTGTCACCGGAAATTAACATTGCATCTCCAGCTTTAAGGATATCTTTTACGTAAACTCCAACAGCTTTATCAGGACCATGGTTAATTACAGTAATAGTCCAGATAATTTTATCTCCAACTTTTACTTTGTCTTTATTAGCTACTTTAATAATTTCCAAATCAGCACTACCAGACTTATCCTTAGGAGTAGTAGTTTCCTTATCTCTGTTGTTGGACATATTTGGATCGTATGTGGTACTTGATGCAACAACGATGTTTTCAATCTTACCGCTTGAAACTAAAACTTTAGTAGTTAAAGTTAATGTAGCGATTTCACCATTGTTTAAGTCTCCTACAGTCCAAATGTTGTCTTCAAAGGAACCTTTGCTTCCTCTTGCGGAAACTAATTGTAATCCTTCAGGTAAGTTTTCTTCAACAATTACGTTTAAAGCTTTGTCAGGACCAAGGTTGGTTACAACAACAGTCCAGGTAATTACATCTCCTTTGGAAGGATTTGGATTAGATACTGTTTTGATAACTTTCACATCAGCTTCAGGGTCAACTTCAGTAGTGTCGTTGTCCTCGTTGTTTCCAGGATTTGGATCTGGAGTAGTTGAGTTTGCAACAGCAACGTTAGTAATATTAGCGTTGGTAATATCTACCACAGTAATAATGATTAAACTTGCTTGTGCTTTATTAGCTAAGTCTCCAACAGTCCATACACCAGTATCTTTATCATAATTACCATTAGCTGAGATGAATATTAAACCAGCAGGTAATTTATCAGTAACTTTTACATCTTTTGCAGCACCAGGACCATTGTTAACAACAGTAATAGTCCAGGAAATGATATCTCCTTTGTGAGGATTTGCATCAGATACAACTTTAGTTACTTCTAAGTCTGCAGGTAACTCTTTGTCTACAACAGTAGTGTTGTTAGCTTTGTTGTTGGTTTTATTTGGATCGTAAACATCGTTGGTTACATTTACATTGTTTACTAATGTGGTATCTTCAACATCCACTAAAGTACTAATAGTTAATGTTGCGGATTCACCATTGTTTAATCCAGTGATAAACCAGGTTAAGCTGTTTGAATCGAATAATCCTTTTGAAGTTGTGTGAGCTTTGTAAGTTACACCAGCAGGTAAAGTATCTTTCACATAGATGTTTGAAGCTGCATCAGGACCTTTGTTGGTTACAACAATAGTCCAGGTGACAATTTCACCTTTTTTGGTTGTCTTATTGGATACCAATTTGATAATTTCTAAATCAGCTTCAGGAGGAACATCAGTAGTGTTGTTACCAGGAGTATTATTACCAGGAGTATCAGAAGTTACATTAGCAACATTTCTAATAGTCGCATTGGTAATGTCTACTTGAGTAGTAATAACTAAACTTGCAGATGCACCATTAGCCAAATCACCAACAATCCAGACACCAGTATCTTTATTATAATTACCATCGGATCCGATGTAGATTAATCCAGCAGGCAATTTATCAGTTACTCTTACATTTACAGCTTTATCAGGACCATTGTTAGTCACAGTAATAGTCCAAGTGATAATTTCTCCTTTGTGAGGATTTTTATTTGATACAACTTTAACAACAACCAAATCAGCTTTAGGATCTACATCAGTTGTGTTGTTACCAGGAGTATTGTTACCAGGAGTATCAGAAGTTACATTAGCTACGTTTCTGATAGTAGCATTGGTAATGTTAACTTGAGTTCTGATTATTAAGCTTGCAGATGCACCGTTAGCTAAATCACCAACAGTCCAAACACCAGTAGCAGCATCATAATTACCATTAGCATCAATGAAGATTAATCCAGCAGGTAATTTATCAGTTACACGAGTGTTTACAGCTGCATCAGGACCTTTATTAGTTACAGTAACAGTCCAGGTAATGATTTCACCGAACTTAGGATTCTTATTGGATACAACTTTAACAACAACCAAATCGGCTTTAGGGTCTGAATTAGTAGTGTTGTTACCAGGAGTATTGTTACCAGGAGTATCGGAAGTAGCGTTAGCTACGTTTCTGATAGTTGCATTGGTAATGTTAACTTGGGTTGTAATGACCAATTTTGCAGATGCACCATTAGCCAAATCACCAACAGTCCAAATACCTGTAATTGGGTCATAATCACCATCGGAAGTGATGAAGATTAATCCAGCAGGCAATTTATCAGTTACTCTGGTATTAACAGCAGCATCAGGACCTTTGTTAGTTACAGTAACAGTCCAAGTAATTACTTCACCTGTTTTTACAGTTTGTTTTGAAACTTCTTTAACAACAATTAAGTCAGCTTTAGGATCAACATCAGTAGTGTTGTTTGCTTCATTGTTTGTTTTATTGGAATCAGGAGTGTCACTGGTTACATTAGCAACGTTTCTGATAGTATTGTTAGTAATGTTTACGATAGTGGTTATTACTAAACTTGCAGATTTACCGTTAGCTAAGTCTCCAACAATCCATTCACCAGTATCTTTATTATAGTTACCGTTAGCGCCGTTGAAAATTAATCCAGCAGGCAATTTATCAGTAACTTTTACATTTTTCGCATCAGATGGGCCATTGTTTGTTACAGTAATAGTCCAAGTGATTGTTTCACCGTATTTAGGGTTTTTGTTAGATACAACTTTAACAATTTCTAAATCAGCGTCATCGTTGACAGTAGTAGTATTGTTTCCTTTGTTGTTGTCAGTGTTGTTATCCGGAGTGGATGAATTTGCAACAGCAATGTTTTCAATTGTACCATTTGAAATGTCTACAATAGTTCTTATGAATAATTTGTAGGAATCACCGGATGCCATATCACCAATAATCCAAATACCTCTAGATGGATCATAAAGACCACTTTCAGCATCGTGACCGTTGTAGATTAAACCAGCAGGCAACTCATCAGTCACATTTACACCTATTGCTTTATCAGGACCATGGTTAGTTACAATAATTGTCCAGGTAATTACATCTCCTTTCTTAGGAGTTGCATTGGATACCAATTTGATTACTTCTAAATCAGCAATATCGCCGAAACTAGTAGTGTTGTTAGTACCGTTGGTTCTGTTACCAGGAGTATCACTGGTTACATTTGCAACGTTAACAATAGTCTTGTTGGTAATATTTACAATAGTGGAAATTTCTAATACTTTACTTTCACCGTTAGCCAAATCACCAATAATCCATACACCTGATTCAGGATCATAATTACCGATTTCAGCCTTATGACCGTTGTAAATCAATCCTGCAGGCAACTTATCAGAGACTTTTGTGTTAACAGATACATCAGGACCGTTGTTAGTTACTTTAATTGTCCAAGTAATTTCTTCACCAGTCTTGGTTACATTTGCAGAAACAAATTTCTCTACAACAAGGTCTGCTTTAGGATTTGCTTTGATTGTATCATTGTCATAATTATTGTCAGGGTTAGGGTCGTGAGTTTCAACTGCAAATACAGCAACCTGATTTACCAATGTAATATTTGTAGCATTCACTAAAGTTTTAATGAATAATGTGACTGATTCTCCGACTTGCAATGTTCCCAAGTATCTACCAATAATCTGGTGATAAATTTCATAGGTTTCATCAATGAATATTAATCCTTCTTGAGCAAAATCAATTAAACGGACATCAACCGCTGCATCAGGACCGTGATTTATTACAGTAATGTTCCAAACTACAATATCTCCTTTATTATATGTTGAATTCATAGCTGTTTTTATTACTTCCAAATCAGCTTCTGGGTCAACATTAGTAGTATTGTTAGCTTCGTTGTTGGTTTCATTAGGATCATATACATCATTAGTTACGTTTACAATATTTCTCAAGGTCATGTTGGTAACATTAACCAAAGTAGTTAAAGTTAAATTCTGTGATTCGCCTTTAGCCAATGATTTAATGTACCAGGTCATGTCATTTTGATCGAATATTCCTTTGGTTCTTGAATAACCTGTTAATACTAAACCTTTAGGTAAAGTGTCTTTTACATATACTTCCAATGCATTATCCGGACCTTTATTGGTTACTATAATTGTCCAGGTAATTACATCGCCTTTTTGAGCGGTTTTGTTGGATACCAATTTGATGATTTCAAGGTCAGCTTCAGGGTCAACATCAGTAGTGTTGTTTCCTTTGTTGTTGTCAGTGTTGTTATCTGGAGTAGTGGAGTTTACTACAGCAACATTTGTAATAGTAGCATTAGTAATGTTCACTAAAGTTTTAATGTTTAATACAACTCTAGCACCATTAGTTAAATTACCAATAGTCCAAACACCAGTTTCAGGATTATATTTACCATTTGAATCATCAGTTTGATAGATTAATCCTTTAGGTAATGTATCATTTACATATACATCAACAGCATCATTAGGACCGTTATTAATTACAGTTATTGTCCAAGTAATATTTTCACCGAAGTGAGGTTTTTTGTTGGATACTACTTTAATAACTTCTAAATCAGCTTCAGGTCTAACATTAATTGTATCATTGTCAGTGTTGTTTTCAGGGTTTGGATCGTATGTATCACTATCCACAACAGCAATATTAGTAATGTTAGCATTAGTTACATTCACTAAAGTTCTAATAATTAAAGTAATGCTGGATTGATTTGTCAAATTTCCAATAGTCCAAATACCAGTATTATGATTATATGTTCCATTACCATTATCTGAAATCCAAACTAATCCTTTTGGCAAGGTATCATTTACATATATATCTACAGCATCGTCAGGACCATTATTCTTAACTGTAATAGTCCATGTAATTTCATCATTAAATTTAGGAGTGCTGTTTGATACTGTTTTAATAATACCCAAATCAGCTTCGTGACCTACATCAATAGTAGAATTATCTTCATTGTTTGTTAAGTCAGGATCAGGAGTTTCAGAAGTTACATTTACAGTGTTAGTGATTACTTCTTCGGATACCTCTACAGTAGTTACAATATATAATACTCTGCTTCCACCATTTTCAATGTCGCCAATAGTCCATATATTAGTATCTTTATCATATGTACCGTTACCACTAGCATTAACAAATGTTAAACCATTTGGTAAAATATCAATAGCAAATGCATTTATAGCAGCATCAGGACCTTTATTTACTACAGTAATAATCCATGTAATGTTATCCCCTTTCTTAGGACCGTGATTATCTACAGTCTTATCAATAGCTAAATCAGCCATTGGATCAACATCAGTAGTGTTATTAGCTTCATTGTTTGTAGTATCATTGTCCGGAGTAGTTGAATTTACAACAGCAACATTGGTAATAGTTGCATTGGTAACGTTTACTCTGGTTGTAATAGTCAATGTTACAGTTTTATCAATTCCTAAATCACCAATTTGCCAGATTCCTTGAGCATAATCATATAATCCCACACTAACTTTGTGAGTCATATAAATTAATCCAGCAGGCAAAGTATCATTTACAACAACATTTCTTGCGTTGTTTGGACCGTTATTGTGAACAGTTATAGTCCAGGTAATAACATCCCCATATTTAGGAGTTTTATTTGATACGATTTTTGTAATTTCCAAATCAGCAATAGCCGGTACATCAATAGTTTCATTGTCATAGTTGTTAGTCAAGTTAGTATCATAGGTTGAAGTGGTTACATTTACTTCATTAGTAATTCTACCAGTGTCAACAACTTGAGTAGTAATTGTTAATTCATATCTTACACCAACTTCTAAAGTACCAACATTCCATGTATTTGAAGTGTGACTATAAGTTCCTTTACCTCCAGTTGGAGGGGCATTAGATACATATCTTAATCCATTTGGCAATACATCGGTTACAACTACATTTTTAGCAACATTTGGACCTACATTATAAACTGTAATAGTCCAATTTACATTATCATATTTGTTAGGAGTGAAGTTGCTTACTCTTTTGATTACTTGTACATCAGCTTCAGGAGGTACGACAGTACCGTTTTCAGCACGATTGTTGGAAAGGTCTGGATCTTCTGTATCAGAAGTTACAACAACTGTATTAATAATAGTTTTATCAGTTGTGATAACTTTGGTGTAAACTTCCATATATTGAGTTTCACCAACAGTCATATTACCAATATCCCATCTTCCAGTAACACCTTCGTGGGAAATTTGTCCTTTGGATACATATGGTTGTTTTGTTTGTTGTAAATCGTCAATAGGCAAGTAATCAATTAAAACAACATTTTCAGCTACATTAGGACCGTAATTAGTAACTTTAATAGTCCAGGTAATTTCATCACCATAGCGGGAAGTTTGACTGGATACCAATTTAACTACACCAACGTCAGCTTTGGTAATTACTTCAGTGTAGTCTTCATCAAAGTTGTTTGTTGGATCACCGTCATTTGGTGCATATACAGTAACATTGTTTGTAATGAAACCATCATACACAGTAACTTCAGTGTTGATAGTTAAGGTTACAGATTGATTTTCTGCTAAATCACCAATAGTCCATCTTCCGCTTCCAGGCATATATTCACCTACATCAGCAGTTGAGCCAACATATCTTAATCCTGCAGGTAATTTATCAATTATATATACACCAGTTGCATCGTGAGGACCATTGTTGGTAACTTTAATAGTCCATGTAACAATAGATCCATGAGAAGTGGTTCTATTGGATACAGTTTTTACAACAGTTACATCAGGATAGAATTCAACAGTTTCATTGTCTTCATTGTTTTCTGGAACTGGATCAGGAGTAGTTGAAGTTACATTAGCTGTATTTGTAATGTTTCTACCATAAATAGTTACTCTAGTAGGGATAATTAATTTTACAGGTCTTTCAACTTCTAAAGTACCGATTGTCCAGGTACCAGTATTTCTATTAAATCTTGTTGGATAATCTGGAATAGCAACACCATATTGTTCTAATCCGTATGGCAATATATCTTTTACAACAACATCAGATGCGACACTAGGACCATGGTTGATTACAACAACAGTCCAGTTAATGATATCTCCTTTACTTACTTGAGGAACAGATACTGTTTTGATAATTTCCAAATCAGCATTGTGAGTTACATTAACAGTTGCATTTACTTCAGGTAAATCCCATACGTTCATTGTGTTGTTCCAAAGACCTTCTTCTAAAGCTTTAGCTTTAATAGTTATTTTAGCACGAGTACCAGCAGTAATATTGGTAATATACCAGATTTGCTGATCGCCGTAGTTAATGTATCTAACAAGATCAGCACCTTGCAATTCATATTGACCGAGATATCTAATTCCTTGTGGAAGAGTATCTCTAATTTGAATTACTTGAGTATAATCAGAGCTACCAGTGTTGAATACTCTTAAGTAGTATTCTAAGTTTTCACCAGCAGAAACATTGGTTACATTAGCTTCTTTTGTGTAGTATACATCTACATGAATAGTTTTGTTATCTACATTGTTGGATAAGTTCCAGTCTCTTTCTGCGGAAGTAACATTAACGACATTGTCATAAGTACCTAATTTTGTAGTTAGAACTGTTAATGTTAATGTTTCAGATCCGAGATGTGGTAAGAATCCAATATACCATTCATTATTTACAGAGTCATAAGTTCCTTTAGTAGCAGTATAGCTAACAAATTTCAAAGAATCAGGAAGAATATCTTTTACTCTAACATCTGTTGCATTGGTTCCAACACCACTTACCCTAATGGTAAATGTTGCATTTTCACCAATAATGTATACATCCTTGTCACTTGTTTTTGTTACACTTACATCTACATTAGGAAGAATAGTGAATTTAGTAGAGTTAGAAATATATGTATAAATATCATCGTTAGGGTGCTCTGCATTTACAGTATATATTCCCGGATGGAACTGACCATCAGACATGTTTTCTTTAGTAATTGGGAATGAAACACTACCATACATATTAGTCTTACCAGTGTATTCGAAAACTTTACCATCTTTAAAAGTAATGTTAATGTTTACTACTTGGTCATCCTCACGAGCATCTTGGTAAAGATATTTACCGCCTTGACTGTTTCCAACACCTTTAACAGGGTGAAGTTCTTCAGGAGTTGTGGTTTTAATACCAGTTGGGTATAATTCTGTTGGTTTTAAAGTGTATGTAACATTATAGAAATAAATTTCATAAATACCACGATCATTGTAAATAGCATTAATAAGATTATCACCTGCTACAAGAGTTACATTTACTGCAAATTCCATATCTTCAGACCAGTAAGCCTCAGGAGGTTTAGCTTCAGTAAACAAGAAGTAACTCCATGCCTGGTTGTTTTCAAATAAGTCATCAGTTAACTTTAAGTCATCTCCCCTATTATAAATTGCAGAACCATTACGAGCAGTATTATATTTGAATTTAGAATATGAAATATCATTGTTCTTACCATTAATAAAGATAGCTCCACCTAATCCATAATCTGAATCAGTCGCACTTGGTATAGCATTATTTTCTCTGAATTCTGAATTATAAATTTTAGCATTATCACCAGTAGTGTGAATAGCACCACCATGTCTTGATGCATTGTTGTTGATGAATACAGAATTATCAATATAGGAGTAGTCACCTTCTACATAAATACCTGCACCACCGTGGCTTGCAGTGTTATTTTTAAATTCAGAGTTATTACAAGTGAAGTGGTTACCTTCAATATAAACAGTACCTGATTCAGATTGATGACGAGTAAATATAGAACCGTCAATAGAAGCATAATCACCTTCTACATAAATTGCTGCACCTTTACCTTTTTCAGCAAAGTTATCATCAAATGTACAGTCGATTGCACTGTTATGGTGACCAGTAATATGTACCGCACCACCTTCTTCAGTACCAGTGTTGTTGAAGAAATAACTATTTTTCATAGTGTTATAGTGACCTTGTGAGTTATCACCATCTAAACCATGAGTGATTCCTCCAACCATGAAAGCTGCACCTTGTTTAGCAGTGTTATTTATAAATTTACAATTTTCAACATTTAAATAATCCTGACTGGAACCTAAAGCTCCACCCCATTCAGTTGCTTCACAATTTTTAAATGTACAGTTAATAATATTACTGTGACGATTTGCACTTAAACCGGTTCCGTGTAAATAAACAGCTCCACCTACACCGGAAGTACAATTGTCAAATACACAGTTTGTGATATTTGCAGTATTACCTGGTTCACCTGCCACACAGATTGCACCGGAATGCCTATTTGAAGAACAGTTTATGAAATAACAGTTATTAAAATTAGTTCCATATGAAACAATCATAACTGAATGTTCAAAATCTTTTCCCTGAGGATCTGCAGGCTTTAAAGAATGACAATTAGTAAAATTAACTCCTTCTAACTTAGTATTCCTTATCAGAAAGTCACAGGAGTCATCTGATATTATATTGTCAAATGAAACATTGTTTAATTGACAGTTTCGGATAGTAGTACCACCAGGAGTATGCAGATTAGAGACAGTTAAATTTTCTAAAACACAACCTATGAACTTGAAAGTTGCAGTATAGTTATTGCCGTCCAACTTACCGTTGGCAATTGTTACTGCTTTTTCACATATAATATTTCCACCAAATCCATAAAAAGTATTACCCTGCAAATCAATTATATCTCCATTATTTGCCCGGGCAATAGCATCACGAATATCGGAAAATGCACTTCCAGTAGGATAAATTGTAGCTGCTAAAACATTTTCCTCATTTGAAACCCCTAAAAGGGAACTACCTTTTTTACTCTCTTTTAAAGATTCTTTAGTAGAATCAGTACTTTTTAGATTGTCTGACCCAGATGTGATTTCATTTGTTACAGCCGTATCTTTAGTATCAGACGTTTCTAAATCGATTGTTTCAACTTCCTGAACTGTTGGCTCAGCAACTGAAACAACCTGTTCATGTGGAACTTGAGTTAAATCGCTTGATGTTGCATTTAAATTATTTTCAGCTGCACTGACTGCACCTACAGAAAAGATCATTGCAACAATTAAAGCGACTACTAAAAGTTTCGCATTAAAGTTCATGTTTTTTACCTCAAATATTTTATTTTATTGAAGAAAAAAACCACATACAATATATATTATATTTTTTTATAAAATTAGAATAGATATGAAAGAAGTACATTTCTGCACTAATTATTAATATATATCTTAATAGTATATAAATGTTTGTATTATTTAGAAATAAATTAACTGTTTGATTAAAAAATAGGTATAAAAATTAAACAGAGCTTACGCTGGCATGTGCTAAAAAAGAACCAATATAAAATATACTGTATACCAATATATTTTCTGGAAGAATATATTGAATTAAAATAACTAAATTTGTAACAGCCATGTGAAAATCACTTTACTGATTTAAAATAACTGCCTAGTAATATTTCCTTACATATAAACCAAAATCAACCACATTAATATATCTCAGCCATAAATTTAAAACGATCAATCCGGCATTATAGTTATTTAATCTATATATTATATTTACAATAATTATCAGATAGACCTCTGACAGGGTTAAATTTTATACTAAAAATTCTATTAAACACAGATTACATTGACTATATTCTACAACAAAATCACAAAAAATTCCAGAAGCAATAATAAAATCACCAAAGAAAAAACATTCAACAGATAAAAAGTCACAAAAAGTAGCAGCAAAACAAGGAGATAATTTTATAAAACAAGATTGACCAGCGAAAAAAATTCCTGCATGATTTCCCACTATAGAGTTATCTATACTATATGCAAAATCAGTATTGATATAATTCATACAACTTACAATGTCCTCTAATTCATTAATGTTTACGCCTGAAAATGTAGCTTGGACATCCTGTTTTAATAAAAGATTATTCTTCAACTCCAGTACTTTGTCTATATTACGATTTAAATTCGTTAACTCAGTACTTTCCATTTCAGCAGATAGAATTTGGTTAATTTTTACACAATTAACAATTACTTCATCATCATACTTAGAAATTAAAATTGAACCTTGATTCACAATACTTTCTATTGTTAAGTCTTCAACACTATTTTCATTAATATTATTAAGTATATCATCTACATTTTGAGATGAAATTTCATATTCGACTTCAACAGAAGTATCCTCATTTATTATTTCATGAGTTTCTATAACAGAATTTTCTTCAAATTCTGCAACATTTATTATATTATCTTCATTATCTACTTGAGGTTGACTTTGATCTGAATATTCCGTATCAATTTCATCAAAACCATCATAATCAGAATCCGAAGATATTTCTTCTTGAGCATCTACAACTTGCCAGTTGCCATACTCTTCGACGATGCCCTCATAATCTTGACATTCAATATCAGATGCGGTTTCATATTCCTGATAAAAACTTTCATCTGAATCCATAGCACTAGCTACAGGAATTAATACTAAAACAAACATTAATATAATGGATAATTTTAATATTTTAGATTTCAAGTTCATCATCGACACCTTTCATTTCATTCAATTTTATTCTATATATAATATTGTACAACAATATTTTTCTTCACAGCTATTATTTCATAATGTTAAATTAAAATAATAACTAATGTTATGTAATCTTTTTATCATATATATACTTTACAAAAATAACAAAAAATTCGATTAAAATATACAAATTGATGTCTATTTGATATTTTTTATACAAATTACAATATATCCTGCTTTTTATAAAAATCATGAAAATATAATGAATTGAAATGAAAAGTTTTCAAAGAAATTAAAATAATGTATAAAAAAACTGGATAAAATTCATTATTGTATAAATGTAAAAAATATGAGATATAATATATTGTAAAAATAATTCTTATTTAACAGAACAAATATAGTATTAGTATGAGTACTTTAGAAAAGATGAAAATTCTTACAGATTCCGCACAATATGACTTATGTGATTATGTCAGTCACAATAAGAGCTCACAAATAAATTTACCCGGAATCTATGAAGCTATAGGCCATAACGGATGTAAAATTCCTCTTTTTAAAACACTCCAATCAAATAAATGCAAAAACGATTGCAAGTATTGCATAAACCAGTCTAAAAGAAACTTTACAAGACTGGAACTGTCACCTGAGGAACTTGCAAAGGCATTTCTTGGATATTACAACAGAGGCCTTGTAAACGGTCTATTTTTAAGCTCTGGAATAAGTGATGATGTAGACTCCACAATGGAAAAACAGATTGAAACTGTTCATCTTTTAAGAAAAAAATATGGATATGATGACTACATCCACCTTAAAATTGTACCTGGAGCAAGCAAGGATTCCATTAGAAGGGCAATGGCATTGGCAAATAGAGTAAGTATTAACATTGAAGCTGCAACTCCTTCAGGTCTTGCGGAATTATCATCTACTAAAGACTATAACAAAGATATACTGAGAAGATTATCCTGGATAAATTCTCTACAGCATAAAAGTACAACATATCCAAATTCTACTCATACCACCCAGCTTATTGTCGGTGCAAATGATGAAAGTGACAAGGAGATTTTATCAAGAATGGAAAAAATCTACAAAAAATCCGATCTGAAAAGGACATATTTTTCTGCTTTTACCCCAATTGAAGAAACAGATTTCAGCAATAAAGAGGCATGTTCAACAGACAGGACCGCAAAATTATACAATGCAGACAGTTTACTTAATGATTATCACTACAGCGTAAAGGAACTGGTATTTGATGATAATGATAAGTTATCTCTGAGACAAGATCCGAAGATATTAGCTGCAAAAAATATGGATATATTCCCTGTAGAAGTCAACTCTGCACCATTGATAGAACTGATAAGAGTTCCAGGTATTGGTATAAAATCTGCAAAACAAATAATTTCTATTAGGAAAAAATCACCATTTACGAATAAAGAACAGCTTCGAAAATTAGGTGTTGTAGTAGACAGAGCTGAACCATATATCAAAATAAGCGGACAATATCAAACTACTTTTGATTTTTAGTTTTTATGATAGATTATTTAATGAATGAAGCATATTTATTTTATAATAATTGAGTGTAGATTTGACAATATCAATAGAAAAAAAATAGTAATAATATATTTTATTGAAAATATACAGAGCACAATTTCAACTGTAAAAATCGACAAAAAATATCAAATAGTAATATTATAAAATATAATAAAAAAAAGTAGATTATAAGAAATTAGAATTCTTCAAATAATTTCCATATTTCAGGATATTTTTTAGAAACAGCTTCATCAATTAAAGTGGAAGCTTCTTTAGAAATACTGAATTCAGGTTCAGTTTTACGTAAGTATCTAAATACTGCTGAAGATCTAGCAGACCAAAGTGTAATCCTTGGATTTTTATTTACTATTTCTTTAACTTCATCAACATGAGCCATATTTACTCGGATTTCTGGGACTTCTTGTGATGTTTGTACAGTCTCTTCGCTACTGCTATCGCCAGATAAGTCTTCGGATGTTCCAGTCTCCTCTGAAGTTTCTTCCTCTGTTTCTTCCTCTGAGACCTCTTCTCCGCTTTCTTCACTTCCTTCTGAAGTTGGTTTATCTTCTTCAACATCGTCCTCTTCCTCTATTTCCTCAAAAATATTTTTATCATCACTAGGCTTTTCTTCCTCTTTTGGAGGTTCTTCTTTAGGAGTTTCCGGTTCTTTTGGAGTTTCTTCAGGCTCAGTATCATTTAACATATCTTCTAAAGATGGAGTGGAATTACTATCAAAATTTTCATCATAAATATCCGGGATTAAAGAATCCAATCCTTTTCCAAGACCTTTACGAGGCATTAGATACCCTCCTCATCTCTTTTTAAGATTTCTTTTGCTAATTTTAAATAAGCTTTTGTTCCAGTACTGTCCGGATCATAAATTAAACAAGGTTTTCCAAAACTTGGAGCCTCAGCTAATCTAATATTTCTAGGAATAACAGTTTTAAACAGCAGATTGCTTTCACCAAAATGACTTTTAAGCTCTTTATGTACATCCTTACTAAGTCTGGTTCTCTTATCATATAGAGTTAGGAGAATTCCTTTTATTGGGGTTGGACTTCTAAGTCTCTTTTCAACTAACTGAATAGTATTAATTAAGTCAGCAACACCTTCAAGGGCATAATACTCAGCTTGGATAGGTATTAAAACACTATCGGAAGCTACTAATGCATTGACTGTTATGACACCTAATGAAGGAGGTAAATCGATGAAAACGTAATCAAATAATGGGACAACATCTTTTAGAGTTTCTTTTAAAATTATATGATAATTTTCACGTTTAGAAAGCTCCATTCCTGCTCCACTAAGGGATATATTACTTGGGATAATAAACAAATTTTTAATAAACGTAGGAATTGTTGCTTTTTTAATACTTATATCCCCTATGATAGCATCGTAGATTGTATTTTCTATTTTAGTTTTATCAATCCCGAAACTAGTTGTAGCATTAGCCTGAGGATCCATATCTACAACTAAAACAGATTTTCCCATCACTGCTAGAGATGTTGCAGTATTTACAACAGTTGTTGTTTTACCACAACCCCCTTTTTGATTCATCACCGCAATTACTTCACTCATTCAAGAATTCTCCTATTTCTGATAAGTTTTAAGTTATCAGTTATGATTTATAACTTAAAAATTATATTTTTTAAAGAATAACTTTTCAGTTATCCAGTATAAGTTAAAAGGATTAAGTTATTACTTTTAAATTAAAACTTAAAGGAAATAACTTCTAAGTTCTAACTTCTAAGGGATAGGAATTAAGTTTTAAGTTAAAACTTCAAAGTTATAAAAAATAAGTTTTAAGAAATAACTTATCATAACTAACTTTTAACAAATAAGTTATATTTTATAACTTCTATCTTATAAATTATTCGTTTTCACAAATAAGTTATTAGTTAACACTTGCAAGTTATTAGTTATAACTTATAACATTAAGAAAAAATGATAAGTTATAACTTATAAGTCAAAAATTATAAAAAAAATAAAGAAGGATTATTTAGCGTTTTCCATAGATCCTTCGAAATAGCTAGCATATCCTTTTAAGTCCAACATTCCATGACCTGAGAAGTTCATGACAATGGTTTTTTCCTCACCAGTCTGTTTGCATTTTAATGCTTCATCAATAGCAACTTTAATTGCATGAGTGGTTTCAGGAGCAGGCAATATACCTTCATTACGTGCAAATGTAATACCGGCTTCGAAAACATCTCTTTGATGAGCAGATCTAGGTTCAATATAGCCCTCTTTAGTTAATAGTGATACTAAAGGTGACATACCATGGTATCTTAAACCTCCTGCATGAACAGTAGGAGCAACGAAGTCATGACCTAAGGTAAACATCTTAAGCATTGGAGTAAATCCGCTGACATCACCGAAATCGTATTCATAACTTCCTTTAGTTAATGTAGGACAAGCGCTAGGTTCAACTGCAATAAACTGAGTTTCAGATTCACCGTTAATTTTATCTTTAATAAATGGGAATAAACAACCTGCAAGATTACTTCCACCACCTGCACAAGCAATCATCACATCAGGAGTTTCTTCAGCAATTTCAAGCTGTTTTTTAAGTTCCTGACCGATAATGGTTTGATGAAGCATTACATGGTTCAATACACTACCTAAAGAGTATTTGACTTCATCATTTTCCAGAGCTTCTTCCATAGCTTCAGAAATAGCTACTCCTAAAGAGCCTGGATGGTCTGGATTTTCAGCTAAAATACCTCTGCCTACTTTAGTATTTTCACTTGGAGAAGCATAGACATTACCGTTATAGATATTCATTATATTTTTTCTGTCAGGCTTTTGGTTGAATGATACTTTAACCATATAAACTGTACATTCAATGTCAAGCAAATTACATGCAAGAGATAAAGCCGTACCCCATTGGCCAGCACCGGTTTCAGTAGTTAATCTTTCAACACCCTCTTTTTTAGCAAAATAAGCCTGAGGGATAGCTGAGTTCAACTTATGTGAACCCGTTGGCGAAGTATCTTCACGCTTATAATAGATTTTAGCAGGAGTATTAAGATACTCTTCAAGTTTAGTAGCTCTAAATAATGGAGAAGGTCTGCCCATCTGCATATAAAGTTTTCTTACGTCATTTGGTATTTTAATATATTGATCTTGAGCAAATTCCTGTTCCAAACCTGCTTTTGTAAAAGCCAACTGAAGAGATGCAATCTGATCTTTACCTTCACTATTAATAGGCATAGGAAGTTCAACTGGCAAATCAGCGATAATATTGTACCATTCTTTAGGCACTTCATTAGAGTTTAAAGTAATTTTGTAATCCATAATAATACTAACATCAATGTACTATATAAATCTTTTTTGTACAAAAATGTACAGTTTAATTATTAATAATATAAAAAACAATTTAAAACCATGAGAATATTAGCTATTGATGTAGGAACAGGTACCCAGGATATAATGATATACGATACTGAAAAAGAACTGGAAAATTCCATAAAATTGGTATTGCCTTCCCCGCATTTGTTCATTTCACAAAAAATAAGAGAAATAGAAAATGACATCTACTTTAAAGGAGAAATAATGGGCGGAGGAAAATTAAAAAAGACTATCCAGGAGCATATGGATAAAGGATATGACGTTGTAATGCACCCTACATGTGCAAGAACAATCAGAGACAACCTTGAACAGGTAAAATCATTCGGAATAAAAATATCTGAAAATGAAAAGGAATTCAAAGACTATACAAAAATTTCCCTTGGAGATATAAACATTACAAAACTTTCAGAATTTTTACTTGGATATGACCTGGAATTTGACTTTGATAAGATTGCAATAGCTGTACAGGATCACGGATACAATGAAAATATGGGAGATCGGGATTTCAGATTCGAAAAAATAAGAGAAAAAGTCTCAAAACCTATTTCACCACTGGAGTTCGGATTTGTTGAAGACATTCCTGAATATTTCACAAGAATGCAGGCTGTAAAAAGACAGATAAAATCTGAAGGAATAGAAGATACACCATTGGTAATGGATACCAAATTTGCATCAATAGCTGGAATGTGTTACGATGAAATGGTTGAAAAATTAAACAGTTTTGTGGTAATAGATATAGGAAACGGTCACACAACAGCAGCATCAATAGAAAACGGTAAAATTCAAGGAGTATTTGAACATCATACATCAAGTTTAACTGGTGAATCACTTGAAAGATACATAAAAAGACTGGCATCAGGTGAAATAACCCATGAAGAAGTTTACAATGACCATGGCCACGGCGCACATGTTTTAAATCCGATTTCAAAATTGGAAAAAGTAATAGTGAGCGGGCCTAAAAGGGAACTGATTGAAAAAACAAATCTTGACTGGCATCATGCTGCACCTGGAGGTGATGTGATGATGACCGGTACTGTAGGATTAGTAAAGACAATATTAGGATGATAAAATGCTAAAAATGGACTCACATATCCACAGCGAATATTCGCCGGACTCAAATTCAAAAATAGATTACATACTGGATGTAGCCAGAAAAAGAAATATAGATGTGATTGCAATTAGTGACCACAATACCGTTGATGGAACCAGTGAAGTTTTAAGAAAAACAAGAAACACAGATATATTAGCCATTCCATCTATAGAAATTTCTTCAACAGAAGGCCATATACTTGGTTTTGGCTGTGAGGAAAACATACCTAGAGACCTAACTCCTGAAGATACAATTGACAGAATCCATGATTTAGGAGGTCTTGCAATTATACCTCATCCATATTGTTTTTACAGACATGGACTGCTGCATAAAACAGACTATAAAAAATTAAAAATAGATGCAATAGAAACAAAAAACGCCAGATTTATTGCAGGTTACTGCAATAATAAAGCAAAAAAATTATCACAAAAAGAAAATATTCCTTCCCTGGGAGCAAGTGATGCCCATTACTGGGAATTCGTTGGGGACTGTTATAGTCTGGTTGATGCTGAAAAAGATATTGACAGCATTTTTAAAGCAATAGTTAAAAATAATGTAGAGGCTCATGGAAAGGGTACATCAAACATGTTGCTTTCAAAATACTTGTTTGAGCGAAATGTATTAAAGAAATTTGATTAAAAAGAGCTTAGTTACTCTTTTCAATTAAAATTTCAATAATAGACACATTTGTTTTTTCCTGATTGTAATTTTCAATTTCTTCAGTAGAAATTTGAATATCTGTAACATCGGAATCTGGTACAAATCTGTTGCGAACAATTTCAGCAGCATCAACAGCCCGACTTATAGCTTTACCTCTAGCACGAAGTAATACTTTATCAGAACCCTCATTAAATTGAGTAACAACTGCTAAAACATAATTCATAACAGGTTTACTACCTACAAAAATTGTATTATTTTCCATATTAACTCACCATATAAAATATTTATTTTCAATGTATATAAAATTTTACATAAAAATTAAATAAAAAAATTAGAAAAATATATATGAAAATTTAAAAAATATATAAAAAAAATAAAAAAAAATAAAATTAAATAAACAAAAAGTCAAATGATTGAAAATAAATAAAAAAATAAATAAAAATTGAAAAAAATTAATTATTGGTTTCTATTTATTAACAATAATTTATTCATAGAATCAATAACTGCAAGGATACTTGCAAGAACTACATCCTGATTGGTTGACCTGCCTGTGGATTTATTACCATGTGAATCAGAAGTGATAACAAAAACCTCAGCCAACGCATCTGTACCGCCGTTAATAGCTTCCAGATTATATTCTTCAAGTTCCAAATCGATAGTATCCTGAACTAAAGTACGTACGGCATTCAATGCTGCATCAATAGGTCCGACACCAGTACTTGCAGTTTCTTTTTCGTCACCATCTATCTCCAATTTAACAGTAGCAGTAGGTGAAACATTAGCTCCCATTGAAATATTCATGCCTTTAATAATTATAGGAGTTTCACGAGCTGAAGCAAGTTCAGTAATAGCAATGGAAATCAGATCATCATCAGTTACACATCTTCCACTGTCCCCAAGACTTTTGATTTGAGCAAAAACATTGTTGAACTGTTCTTGATTCAAGTCTATATGATACTCCTTAAGTTTGGATTTTAAGGAATTTGCACCAGTGTGCTTTCCCAAAACGATTTTTCTTGAATGGCCAACCATTTCAGGAGACATTGGTTCATAAGTAAATGCATTATTTAAAATACCATGAACATGAATACCGGATTCGTGGGCAAATGCGTTATCTCCTACAATAGGCTTATTGACAGGCATTTTAATACCGGTTAAACGGCCGACAAGATGTGATAAACTGTAAAGTCTAGTAGTGTCCAGTCCTAAATCAACACCATAAGCAACTTTTAATGTAACGACAAGCTCTTCTAAAGAGCAGTTACCAGTTCTTTCACCTAATCCATTGACGGTTACATGAGCCTGGTCAGCTCCACATTCCATAGCAGTTAAAGTATTAGCTGTTGCAAGACCGAAATCATTATGGAAATGAACACTTACAGGAGTCTTGAAGTTATTTTTAATATCAGAAATAAGTTCACGTGTATGAACAGGTGTTAAAACCCCTACGGTATCCGGTACATCCAAAAAGTCAGCACCTGCACTTTCAACCTCGCTAAAAATTTCCAATAAGAATTCTCTTTCTGTTCTGGTGGAATCCTCTGCAGAAAATTCAACAGTCAGTCCATGGTCTTTAGCATATTCGACTGAGCTTACGGCACTTTCAATTATTTCTTCTTTGGATTTTTTGAGTTTATAATCCCTATGTAAAGGTGAAGTACCTATAAATGTATGAATATAACTTAAATCTGAATCCAAAACAGCATCAATATCTTTATTTAAAGAACGTGAAAGACCAACAAGAGTTGAATCCAAATTTAAAGCATTGATTTCTTTAGCAGCTTTTATTTCACCGGGAGAAGAAGCTGGAAAACCGACTTCAATTTTATCTACACCCAGATTATTAAGTTTTTGTGCAATTTGAATCTTTTCATCAACAGTCAATGCAACACCAGGTGTTTGTTCACCATCTCTTAGAGTTGTATCGAAAATGTATATTTTATTAGCCAAGTTAATTTCTGAATATTTCTGATTAGGCATTGTATCACAATAATAATTTTTATTAAATAAATTTAATGTTAAAGATAGATATTATTTTCTACCTTTAACTTTACGCACTAAAACAATAGCTACAATAATTATAACAATTAAAACAGCTAATGAATAGTACATCTGCATAGATCCCGGAACTTCATATTTTTCAATGTTCAATGAATAAACATTGCCGGAATCATCACCGAACAATAAACTGTTACCATTTATTACAGGTGAAGAGGTAATCGGAGAATTAAATAAAACAGTTCCAGGGTTATAGGTAAACTCTTCAAGCCCTGTGAATTTATTTAATACATATAAGTAACCGTTGTTGGATGCAAAAGCCACAAGATTGCCTTTGATGGCAGCAGTTGTTTGAACCTTATTGCCAACGCTATGGCTCCATTTAACATTACCGTCACGGGTGTCAAGGCATGTTAAATTACCTTCATCTGAACCTATGTAAACATTATTGTTATATTCATCCACAGTAGGAGAGGAAATGATTTTATTGTTTAAGTCAACTTTCCAGTTTAAAGAACCATCAGATTCATTTAAACAGTATAAATTGCCGTCTGTTGAACCAAATATAACTGTATCATTTACAAAGCTAGGGGAAGAAAGTATTTCATCTCCTGTATTGAACTCCCAATTGCTTTGTTTGTCTGTATCAACACTATAAAGTCTTCCGTTGGTGGAACCAATATAAATGGAATCATCTACAACAATTGGGGAAGCCTTGAGTTCACCGTCCAATTTTTTGTTTAACTCTACGCTTCCGTCCTGCTTATCCAAACCATATAAATGGCCATCGTCACATCCGAAGTAAACAATATCTTCATAGAAAAATGGAGTTGACTGAACATTGCTGCAGTCATAGTCCCATACGACTTTGTGACTGTTAATGTTTATGGCTTTAAGTCCATCTTCACATCCTATATATAATCTGTTTGAGTTTACAATCGGTGAAGAATTGGTTTTTGATTTCAAATCCAAATCCCATTCGACTTTTCCTGTTTCCATATCAATAGCTTTCAGGATACCATCAGCTGAAACGATATACATATAATCGTTATAGATAGCAGGAGATGACTTGACAGGAGATCCCATATTTGCAGTCCACAGATTTGTTACAAAATCTGAATTTTCATCCCTATATCCGCTATGGTCCACTCCACCTGCAAATGAATTCCAGTCTGCAGCTGCGATTGGAGATAAACATAAAAGACAAATTACAAATCCTATTCCTAATTTTTTATACATATTAAAACCTCCTATACATCCCTATTAAATCGTTTTACACCAATTATAAAGAATAAAAGTGTGAAACCTAAAAGAACAACAATATCCACCCAGACATCACCTAATGTTTGCCCTTTAAGCATAATTCCTCTCATTGCATCATTCAAATAAGTTAACGGGAAGATGTATGCTAATTTCTGCAATATCCAAGGCATGGTTTCAATAGGATAGAATACCCCTGAAACAAACATCATCGGCATTGAAAACGGAAGTGAAATCTGAGCGTAATCTTCCTGAGTTGATGTTCTTGCAGAAAGCATTATACCAAATCCAACAAAGCACAATGCACCGATTACCAAAACTATAAATGTCTGGAGGAAACCGCCTTTAATACTGACATTAAAGAGCAGCACTGCCATGAATATAAGTATTAAAGCCCTCACCAGTTCAATTAACAGCTTTGCAGCAATCTTACCTCCGATTACAGTTGAAACTGAAGTAGGAGTCATAAAGAGTCTTGCAAGTTCACCTGTTTCTCTCTCACCAGCTATGGTTGCACCCATACCCATCATACAGCTCATCATTATTGTCATTCCCAAAATTGCAGGAACCAAAAAGTCAATATATTTGATATGGCCGTAAATTCTGTTGATGTGGAGGCTGATATCATCCTTGAAATTTTCTAAGGAATGTCCTAAAGAAGGAGTGATATTGGCATCCTGGGAAGTGACACTTGTCTGTGATGCCACCATATTTGACAATCTATAGAATATTCCCTGTGTTGAAGATTCAAGGATTTGGGATGCCATCTGATCTGACGAATCCAGATAAAGCGTTACGCCTTTCTGCTGCGTAGAGTCATCATCATAATCACTCGGCAGTATAATAGCGGCCTTTACTTCTCCCGAATCAACACGAGCTTTAGCATCGCTTAAACTGTCCATTACCTCAACAACATGATAAGTTTCTGTATTTTTAATTGTATCCAAAGTCAAATCTGTCAGATTTCCGTCACTTTGAGAAACAACAACTATAGGCAAGTCTGTCATTTCTCCACCCATTCCATAACCAAAAAGCAAAATCATGATTATAGGAAATGCTAAAATAGATACCAGTCTAGCAGGATGTCTTTTAAGGGAAATCAGTTCCTTTTTAATCATCCACCAAAATTTCTTAGGCTCTATCATCTTCATTCACCTCTGAAGTGGCTTTAATAAAAACATCTTCCAAAGACGGCTCTTCGGTTGAAATTGATTTGATGATACCTCCTGCAGAAATAACATCATTTAAAACATTTTGAACAGCCATATCATCAAAGCTGTCAACTCTTAAATTAATACGTCCATTATGTGCCAGTTCAAAGCTTTTAACATCACTAGATTTTTTAATAGCATCAATAATATCATCACTTTGATTTTTAAGCAAAAAGGACATCTTTTTTAAACTTAAGTTCTCCATATCTTCCTGTGTTGAAGTTGAAACTTCATTTTCTTGAGATATCTTTCCCAAAGCCTCGGTCATCTCCTTTTTATTGCTTTCCAAAAGAGAATCTTTGAGACCCTGCGGAGTATCATAAGCTACTAAATTACCTGTATTTATGATTCCAACATTGTCACACAGCATATCCACTTCATGCATGTCGTGAGAACATAAGATTATAGTGTGACCACTGTCATTCAATTCTCTGATTAAATCCCATAATGTTCGTTTGGTAGTTGGATCCAAACCGATAGTAGGCTCGTCTAAAAATAAAATATCTGGTCTGTGTACAAGACTTGCAACGAGTGAAGCTTTCTGTTTTTGACCACCTGAAAGCTGACCTACCCTTTTATCCTTAGCATATTTAATGTCTACCAGTTCCATTAAATCCTCAATACGGGAATCCCTCTCATCAACAGGAACGCCATAATAATCGGCGCACAATTGTGAATTTTCCATTACGGTCAAATCCTTATAAAGACTTACCTGCTGCGGAACCATTCCCAACAGGTTTCTGACTTCATCGGGATTTTTCTGGACATCATATCCTCCGACTGTAGCCTTACCTGAGGTAGGCTGGATTAAACAAGTGAGCATCTTTATTGTGGTTGTTTTTCCCGCACCGTTCGGACCAAGCATTCCAAAAATAGTTTTATTTGGAATTTCCAAATTAAGAGAATTGACTGCAGTGAAACTATTATTGTAAATTTTTGTTAAGTTTTCAGTTTCAATTGCGTTTTTCATCGTTAATCTCCTTTCCGGTCATATCTTCAAAAAAAGCTAACCAACTGGGATTAGATAAAATACTATTCATGTGAGATTGGATATCATTTAAAACTAAAATGCCCTCTTCAGTAATTGAATAATATTTAACCCTCTTATTATTTTCATTAGTTTTCCATTCACCCATTATCAATCCTTTTTTCTCCATTCCAGATAAAATTGGATAAACCTTGCTGGAATTAATATTCAAATCACATTTAGCACCATCAAAGCTAAAAAATTCATCCAATATCTTCATGATTCCATATCCATGAACAGATTCCTTTGAAATAATCCACAGGATAAGGTTACGTATTATTCCGTTGGAGAAATGCTTAAAGAATTTTTTATGAGTTTCGTCAAAATTTTCATCAGTCATAATTCACCATATGTCAAAATTTGATATATGTAAACATTTATTATATTATTTTTACTTATATATAAATATGAAACTAGGTTTTACAACACTAGCTGTATTTATGGAACCCAACAATGACATCATCAATTTAGCTAAAAAACACGGATTTGAAATAGTGGAGATTCTCGGAGAAGACCCTTTTTATGAAAAAGACCATGGGGAATTCAAAGACTGCGGACTAGACATGAGAATACATGCAGCAACTGTCGACATTAACATAGCAAGTTTAAATAAGGGGATTAGAGCTGAAAGTGTAAAACAAATGATTCAGTGCGGCCATTATGCAGAAAGCATTAATGCCAATACCATAACAGTTCATCCCGGAATAATCGGTAGAAATGAACCTCATCTTAGAAAATGGGCGCTGGAACTGGCTGTTGAAAGTGTCGGGGAAATTATCGACAATACAAATGTCGAAATATCAGTTGAAAACATGCCTGTACGGGGAAAATTTTTAGGAAATACTGTTGAAGAAATTGAAATGATCCAGGAGGAAACCGGCTGCAGCCTCACCATAGATACCGGTCACGGAAATACCTGCGGAAACCTTGAGGAAATGCTTTCACTTAAAAACATCAGTTACTGTCACTTAAACGATAATGATGGAGTTAAAGACCAGCACATTACTCTTGGTGAAGGTACACTTGACTTGAATTTACTGAAAAAGATTGATACGGCTATTATAGAGCTGAACAACTTCGATAATGTATTGAAAAGTAAAGAAGTCATTGATAACTTATAAGTTATTATTTTTTTATAACTGCTAAGTTATAAGTTATAACTTATAACTGATAACTTATAAAAAAATTTAAGTTAAAAATCAATCATTGTAACTTCAATAATATCCTCTATAACATAATCAGTCTTGTCCATCATCTTTGGAGAGACTTCTTCCTGCTGTTCGATGGTTAAAACACTGACATCCGCCTCTTTAAATGCTAAAATATCATTTAAACCATCACCTACCATCATGACCTTGTATCCGCCTTCCTTTAAAATGGAAACGATTTCACATTTTCCCCTAGTTGATACTGTACCATAGGCATTATCCTCAGGAATATCAAGCATGTTAGCCAGTCTGTTAATGGCCCCTTTTCTATCTCCTGATGCAATGAATATCTCTATTCCCCTAGATTTCAATGTTTCAATTGTTTCAAAAACTTTCGGGAAAAATTTGCCTGCAGAAGTAATGGTATACGCTACCTGGCCCAGATCCATATCTACAATTAAAGCTGACCCGTTGCACAGCTCCATATACGGAATCTTTTCTCTCAAAATATCAAATCCGTCGGTAATATCTGAAATGGTGGTGGATGACTCACCGTCAAGAATCTCTTTAACTTCGGCTTTTGAAACCTGACGGGTGGAAAAGCTGATGTCAAAGTCAATTTTATATTCCTTAATGACATCTGAAATTAAAATGTCAGGATTCAGATTCAGAAGCTTATTTGTATTAAACTGAAGTACAACCAAAGCCAGAGAATCGGCCGCATCAATAATATCCAATGAATTGATATCTGTGAAAATATTTCCGTTTAACACATCCTTTACAACTCTATATCTTTCAATTAAAGTTCCTGAGTTATCAAACACAACAGCTTTTTTCATAGTATCACACAGTAATTAAAAATCTGAAACTACTTGTACATAAATATTTCAAAATGTAACTTAAACTAAACTGTTAACTGAATAATAATATTATATAAATATAATTGAAAATCAAATTATAAAATATGATGAAAAAATTACATATTGCGTTCGTTTTTGTAGTTTTATTATTTTTAGCAGTCGGATGCGTATCAGCAGACGAGGAAAATATGACAGATCCAATACTGGAAACACCTGAAAACGAACCCGTTATTGCAATTAACGAATATTCAAACGATAATTTAAATAACAATGAAGAAATATTGAAAAGTGAAGAAATAAATACCAATTTATCTACTTCTGTAGATGTTACTCTTAATTCACAGCAAAGCGATGACAAGTTAGGCGCAAGTACAGGCAAATCAAACTTAAAAGTTATAAATTATACCAATTTTGTTAAAAAAGGAGATACATTGTATTTGTACCTGACAGATATGAACGGAAAAGCAGTAGCAAGTAAAAAGTTAACTATAGACTTAAAGGGAACTACTTATCAAAAAACTACAGACAGTGAAGGTAAATTTGGAATTTTAGTTAACCTGCCTGAATCAGAATCATCAATGAAAATTTCCTATGGCGGTGATGCTGATTATAATGCATTTTCCCAGATAATTAAATTTTATATAGATAAATCAATGACAATGACCATCGGAAATACAAAATTGCTTACAAACGGTTTTTTAAGAATTTATCTAAAAGGATCTGCTGCAGCAATTGCAGGAAAAACAGTTAAAATACAAATCGGAAATAAGGTTTTTACCAAAAAAACAACTGATGAAGGTTTTGTTGTCATAAAGCCAAAACTCAGCAAAGGCACTTATACCGTAACTTTAACATATGGAAATTATACAGTTTCCAAAAAAATCAAATGTATAGCGGGAGATGTTGTTAATCCATTTAAAAAAGCAATAGCTATGGTAAATGGTGTACCTGACATTGACAGGATGCCTTCAAATTATGTTATGGGCGATAATGATGCCAAATATACAGTTTTAAAAGATCAGTACAAAGAAGTTTTAAAAAGAGACAGTTACTGTTTATTTTTATATGGAAAATTATCAAAGTACACTTTCTTTAAGACAAAATCTTCTCCTAAAATTTATCATATCTTAAAACGTGAAAAATGGAATGTTATTGAACAGGCCCTAAACATTAAGCTTGTAAAGAAAAACAAGTACAATTACTGGCCAAGTTATGTATCCGCTTCACTTAAAGGAAAATCATATACCTACTCAGAAGTTCGTGATGTGCAGAATACAGAATATACCTGCGGTCCGACATCCGCAAGCTCTTGCAGTCAGGCTCTAAGAAATTATTATTCTGAAAAATACTTCCAGACAAAAGCACACGTAACACATGGAGTAAATTTAAATGTCCTTAAAAGTGCTGTGGACAGCAGTAATTTTAAATCAACTTATTTCTATTCCATGAGTACTGCTGTAAAGCAATTGGCTAAAGGAGGATGTGCGGTAATTGCATACCTTCCAAACCATTATGTATCCGTTTTAGATGTCAGCAAAGACGGCAAGAAGATACTGGTTAGCAACTCTTATGGAAAATATAATGTTGGAGGAGACACCAGAATTCCGACAGGTTGGGTATCATTAACAAAATTCAACAAGAAATTCCAGGGCGCAGGCATAATTGTTAAACCTAATTATAAGATAAGCAAAACCACTAAAACTAAAATGAACTGCTTCTACAAAAGTATGGGCATGAAATACGCACGTCAAAACACCAATGAAAGAATACCTGATGTGCCAATCTAAAATCAGACTATTTTTCTGGTCAAATCTAGGAAATTAAATATAAGTTTCCTAAATGGCCATATTTTTTTAATTATTTTCAATAGATATCAAAAACTACCTCTTTTTTATTATATCATAAATAATTTTAAAATTATTATAATATCCCTTATTTTATTCAATTTGACAAAATTGTGAAATATTTAAATAATTTCAAAATAAAAAATTTAAGCATAATCAATGAAAAATTATCCTAAATAAATTTTAATTGATTATTATTTTGTTTAATTAATTTAAAAAGGAGGTGAAAAAATAAAGAGAAAAATATTGATTTCATTAATGTTTATTTGTTTGATAATGTTATCATTAAATTTTGTTGCTGCAAATAATCAAACAATATCTGGAAATGAAAGTGTATCCTTAACAAGCGAACCCCTACTTCAGGCACAAAATGATATTCAAATAAAAGATACTTTAAATGCCTCAGAAGGCAAGGTAATTGAAATTAGTCAAGACAATTATGATAATTACTTTGATGCCAGAACAGGTAAAATATTAGCTTCAGCTAGTATTTCAAGCGGGGATACATTAAAAATTGGAAATATTTCCGAAAGAGCATTTGTTATTGATCGCCAACTAACTTTAATGCCCATTACTCCCAATGATCAAATAAAAAACGGTTTTATACATTTGATTAAAGGAAGTGACGGATCCACAATTACAAATTTAACTATTAATAATACGAAAAATACATTAAATATTCGAGGCGTTACTGTAGGTCAACTTCACGGCATATGGTTGTCTCATTCCAACAATAACCTTATTTCTTACAATACAATAAGAATAGCAAATTCTGGAGGAGTTTATGCAATGCCTATGGGATGGTCCAGTAATAATCGTATTATTTACAATGATATGAAAACTTACGTGAGCACAAATATTATTATGGGAGATTCACATTATAACCTGATTTCACATAATAGTTTAGAAGTATTGTCTTATTCAGACATGTCTGTTACAAATCTGATTTACTTCAATCCATTTACTCACGCAGATTATGCTGGAACTCCATTATGTAAAGGCAACATAATTTCCTACAATTATTTGAAAGGTTTTTGTACATTGCCTATGTCTATAATTTTGCAATTTGAATATGCAAGCCACGACGGCACAGTCGTTGCAAATAATACAATTATTAAAGGATCAATCGGAATAAATCTGAATGGTAATAATGTTTCAGTTTATGGAAATATAGTTACTGACAGTGGCGTGGGTATTTCTGTAAGCGGAGGTGATTTTACTGTCACAAACAATACTGTGAGCGGAACAAGTCAGCAGACAGGAATCAGAGCCAATTGTATTGAAAATTCAAAAGGTATCATCTATGACAATAATATTACATTCAGCGATGTTTCAAACGGTATGTCACTGACAAACAATATTGAAGCATATAACAATAACATCAATATTAAAAATTACGGTGTAGGCATTTCACTGTCCGGTGAAAATACTACAGTCCATCACAATAATATTAAAAATAATCATGATACAGGTGTTTCAATACTGGGCAGCTATAATACGGTTAGTAAAAACATTATAACCACTAACAGTATAGGTGTGGCAATACCTTCTGCAATAAACAGTAATGTAAGATATTACAACAACACCATTACTGACAATAGGATAACCAGTGAAAGTTACGGTATTTCAATTGAAGGTCTGGTTTATAATTCAATTATTAAAAACAATATCATTGAAACAAACATGACTGTAGGTATAAATATACAGATTACCGATAAGAAATCCAATACGGAACTGGACAATATTGTCAATGGAGTGATTTTAAACGCTACATCAATTATTATCAATGACAATAACTTCTACCAATTCTTCGATGAAGAGGGATATTTCGTTTATGAATTTGAAGAAGATACCCCAAAAGTTATCTTTTTAACATTTTTGACCAATAAAAATCTGATTTTTGATGAAAAAATCACTGTAATTAGTAATAAAATGGATAATCTCCTTTTTAATGTTACAGTAACATTTGAAGGCGATTCAGAAGGATCTGTTCTAAGAGATTTTAATTTCATAAACTACGATAAAGAAGCTGTCATTATAAATAATGTTGATGACATTACTGTCAGCAATAATAATATTACAGACATCTATAAGAAAGCAAGCAAGTCAAATTCCGCTGTTTTAGTTCAGGGCGTTTGTAATAATGAAATTATTTCCAAAAACAATATTTACATAAATGCCAAAACCGATTATGTTTATGCTATAACAGCACCTGCTCTAAATTCTAAGGGATTATTAAACAGAGAATTTTCCAAAGGATTTGCAATAAATGACAATACAATAATTATCATTTCAACAGGCATGGCAGAAGCAATTTATACTGATGCACTAGCTTTTAGTGAATTTAACAACAATAAGATTAACATTAAAGCTAATGGTTATGCATATGGTATTGCTCTTGCAAATATAATAGGTAAATTAACCAACAACAGTATAAAAAACAATGAAATTGTAATCTACACTGATGAAATGGCTTATCTGATTGAGCTGCACATGACAGAAAACACTACCATTGCAAACAACACATTATACGGTGAAAGTAATGGAATATATGGTGTTGGAGTTTACAGTTCATCTAACGTGACAATAGAAAACAATAGAATTTCAGCATTTGGCGGAGATTTGAAAAATATAAAGTCAGTTGATGATGTATTAGGTATTGGAAATGCTGCAATTTCAGCAATAAACTTTGTAAATAATATTACAATAAATAATAACTTAATTATAACCAATATTACAAATCCGATTTCCAAAATCAAGGCAAATAATGAATCCGAGGTAAATATATCATCAAATTCATATATTGTCAGTAATAATAACTTTAACACATATTTCAAGAATAATGAGTTTATTAAAGGAAATGTTGAGGAAAATGCTGTACTGTTATTATATAACATTACAAACGGCCAAAAAATGGAGATAACAACTCCAATTGTTATCAGCTCATATGACAACAATATTCCAATTATTGCTTCATTAATCTTGAATAAAGCTTCAAATGTGACAATTTACAATATAAACTTTGTAAATTCAACAATTGAACTTAAAAGTTCATCAAACAATACTATATTTAATAATAGCTTTAATTCACAAACCCCAACTATATTAATCATTAACAATGGTGAAAATAATACATTTGCAAACAATACTGTCAATATGAACGGCGAAAAGATTTCAGCAATTAAATTGGCTAAAACAAAATCCAATAATATTTTAGATAATGAGTTTAACCTCAAAGGAGATAGTGTTAAAGCAATAATTTTAGATTCATCAAGAAATACTGTCATTGAAGGAAATATAATTCTTTCAGATGCAAATGATTTGATTTTCATTGAATCAACAAAATCATTGTATGACAACATTACTCAAAACACATTAAGAGGTAATGCCTCATCTGTATATGGATATTATGCAAGCAATTCCAATTACGGACACATTGGTAATAATATCATTGAGATTAGAGGAACATCAAACATAACTGAACAGTCAGGAGTTTATTTCAAAGGTTCATCAATGATAAATGAGGTAATCAACAACCATATTGAATCATTTTCCAAAAATGGTGATGACTATGCAGTTATGGTAATAGCTAACAGTAATCTTCACAACACAATAATCAATAACTTCCTGATAAGTTCCAATGGAGCTAAAAGAGCAAATGAAGCGGTTTATAGTAAATACGGAACTATTAAAGACAATACACCTATTGACCTTTATGTTTCAGCTAACGGCAGTGATGAGAGCGGAGACGGAAGCATTTATAATCCATACGCTTCAATCTCAAAAGCTTTAGAAAACAGTTTAAATCATGCGGTTATTTATGTAGGTTCAGGACAATACAATGAAACAAATTTAATCATTAACAAGAACGTTACAATACATGGCAATGGTGAAAATGTTATAATTGATGCTCAATCTGGCCAATTATTCGATATCGCTCAAAATGGAATTCTTTCAATTTACGGAATAATTATTCAAAATGCTCATAATGTGGATGGAGGATCAGCATTTATAAATAACGGTAAGTTATCCATTTCCAATTCAGTTATTTGCAATTCCTCATCTTACTACGACAATTCCCATCCGGTATTTGACCATGACGTTGAAATAGACGAAGACGGAGAAATGAAATCTGCTCACACACTTAACTGTAGTGGAACAGGTAAAGGAGGAGCCATATTAAATAATGGTGAATTATACATTAACTCATCAGTATTTTACAATAATTTAGGCCATACCGGAGGAGTTATCGCTGATTACGGTAAATTAAATATTGATTCATCAGTATTTTACAGAAATCAGGCAGTTCATGGTGGAGTTATCTTTACCAACTCAAATAATGAAATAAACATTAAAAATTCATTATTCATGAACAATACCGCATTGACATCCCTTGATTATTGTACTGTAAGAATTGGTGCAAGCACATGGTCAATCGACAAAGGATACACTTACACCTACTCTTCACTTTGTGAAAATCCTGTTGGTGAAGGGGGAGTAATATACAGTAAAAATACAGGCATCCTAATGGAAAATTCAACATTTAGAGATAATTGCGCTAAAACCGGAGGAGTCATTTCCGCACCGCTTGACAGTTTGACATCACGTTCAAGCAATGCCAAAGTTAATTTAAAAATCAATAACTGTGAATTTATAAACAATAGAGCAAATGATACAAGAAAATCTTCAGGATCTATTGATTTAAACAATTATCGTTATTACAGTGGATTTAATGGTGGAGTAATTTATGGAGCTTATAATAACTTAGAAACTAGAAATTCAGAGTTCTATTACAATCAGGCAACCAATAACGGTGGAGTAATCTATGCAAAAGCTAATGATGGAAAACTTTTAGATTCAATATTTATGCTAAACACTGCAGGAACAAGCGGTGGCGTATTGGAAATCTCTAAAAATTTCATCATAGAAAGATGCATAATCTCAAACAATTCAGCCAGATACGGCGGTGCTATCGAATACAATTCATATGAATATTATGGCCATGTTCAAGACCACATTAACATTTATAACTCTACAATATCACACAACAGAGCTTTAAATGGCGGTGGTGCATTTAACATAGGATATGCAAATATTACCGTACGCAATACAAATATTGTGGACAATGTAGCACCAGGCGGAAATACATTCCATTCCACAGTTATTGGAGGCGAGCAGGACATTGATATGAGATATAACTACTGGGGAAAGAATGGTCCCGATGATTCAGTCTGGAAAGCAATGAATCGGGACAGTTTCTATCCAATTACAAGAGAAATGATAAATTGGAATCCTCAAGTCATTGACGATGAACCTTCAAACCCTGCAATTGACGTTAATCCTGATGACGATTCTAAAGGACATGGAGGAAATGAAGACAAACCTTCAATTGACTACAATCCAAGTTCAACAGAATCAAGTACTTCAACTGGCAGAAATATTGGTGGAAACGGAAATAATGACGGTAGTGGAAACAATTATGGTCCTGGAAGCGGTACTGGCGGAACAGGCAGTGGTACAGGCCATCCTGGAACACCATATAATCCGGGAGACGGTGGAAACACAAATGCATACGGACATATTCCGGGAAATACCTATACTGGTCAGAAAGTAACTGGAAACTATAATTCAAGTTCATCAAATGCGAACTCAAAGGTTGATGGAACATCAAATTCCAACAGTCAAAGTAAAGTGAACAGTTCAAATCATGATTCAAGCCTGTCTACAGTTGGAATGATATCCAATGCCGCTGCATCATCAGGTTCTGATGGTGGAGGACAGGGTGAAACTTCCAGCACAGACAGTTCACAGTCCGGTGCACAAAGTGTAAGTAAATCCTACGAAATAAAAGAAAAATTGGATGAATTAATCGATGATGACAAATCAATGATGACCTTTATTGCTTTAGCAATAATTGTATTGTTGTTGTTAATTATCGGTTATAAACGAAAAGAAAGGGAAAATGAAGAATAAATTCATTTTTTCTTTTCTATTTTACTTTTTTTAATGAAAACTTTTTTATAAGATTTTTTAATAAATTTATATTATAATTGACTATTTTATAAATTTGTTGAGGTGTTATTAATTTTAAAAAAGAAAATCACATTAGTATTGTTATTATTAACTGTAATTCTATCATCAATGATGGTTGTTAGTGCTAATGATGACAATGCGACATTTATAGAACCTAATGACGAACTAAATATAAATGAAATATATGTAAGCCCTGACGGAAGTGATAAGGAAGGAATAGGAAGCAGCGATTCTCCATTCCAATCAATATCCCATGCAGTTGATATGGCTGGTAACAACTCCAAAATTATTTTAAAAGACGGAACATACATCGGATCATCAAACACCAACATTAACATCAACAAATATTTAACAATAGAAACTCAAGGAGACGTTACATTAAATGGTGAAGGTAAAAATTATTTCTTCAAAGTAAATAAGGATTCATCATTGATACTGAATAATATAAAATTCATTAATGGTTATACCGACTCATATTCACAGCTGGGAGCAATTAAAAATCAGGGAAAACTACTGGTTAACAATACTTCATTTAGTAAAATGGATACAGTAATGTCAACATTTTACAATGAAGGTGAATTAATTATTGACAATTCAATCATTTCAAATTCAAAATCCAAAAACATTGCAAAAAGTATAACAAATTTAGGTGACTGTACAATATCCAATTCAAAATTGAATGATGCAACTGCAAGCGACAGTGATTTACCTAACGTATATAACTTTAAAAATATCGACATTATAGAATCTCAGATTTCACATTTAAAGTCAAATGACGAATATGATGCATCATCATATCAGACAAGCATCATTCTAATTAAAAATTCAACTTTAACACTTATAGAAGCCGAAAAAGCAGATATAAAGCTTTTAAATTCAAACATTAACAGGAGATTTTCATTTAACGGATGTAATGTATATGTTGAAAACAGTAAAATAATTCCATCCTCAGGACTATTTAACACATTATCAATCTTTAAATCAAATTTTACAGCAATTAACACAATTTTTGATGCACCAATATCAAGCGGACACACAGACTTTAACATAACATATTCTTCTATTTTACATGGAATTTTAGGCGGAGGAGATAAATCTGTATTATATGCTCCTTACAACTGGTGGGGAGTTAATTCAGGCCCTGAAATAGAATATTTCAAAAATATAGATATAAGAAACTGGGCTATAGCGTCTTTTGAAATAGAAGACGGAAACAATTCTATAGGAACCACATCAAAATTTATTACTTCATTTAAATGGTTTGATGGAAACAATAGCTTCGATTTAAAAGAAAATGAATCAATTCCAACACGTCCGGTTCACTTTGAAGCGCAAAACGGAAGATTTTTATACACTACCGGAAGCTTAACAAAATCATTTGAAAACTATCTGATTGGAAATACACTGGACTGCAGTGTTTATTCAACAGTTGACAATCAGAAATTAACTTTAACAATTGGAAATGGATATTCCGCATATAATTATTTTGTAGCTCCATGGGGAGAAGACAGACCTGAAGCGGGAAGTTCAGAAAATCCGTACAGGACCCTTGGATATGCCATATCCAAAGCTGTAGACGGAAATACAATATGTCTGCTTGAAGGAATCTACAACGGCAGTGAAAATTCAAAAATATCCATTTCAAAAAACCTTACAATAATCGGACTTGGAAATGTTAATTTTTTAAGAGTTAGCGGCGCCAGCATAATGACTGTGCGTGAATTAGGAAACGTTATTGTTAAAAACATTAATTTCGGCTGCGAAGTAAGAGAATATAATGATAACCTGTTTACAGTTACAGGAGGTACTTTAACTATTGAAAACTGTACCTTTAGCGCAATTAGTTCAGCGTCAGTTATTTATACCTCCCCCGGAGTCAGCAATAACGGTTTAATACAAATAAGAGACAGTGAATTTTCAGACATTAAAGGATCTGTTGTTAGCGGACCTGCCAAAGTAAATGTGGATAATTGTTCTTTTGAAAAAATTTCCAATTTCTATTCAGTTGCAGGTATGGAAAACTACAATGCACTGTTTACAGTCACATCCTCAATTGAAATTTACAACTCCGAATTCACAAACAACACTATGGGAATCATAACCCTTCACCCGTACACATATTCAGGTTCCGGATTACTTGGAGCTTCAAATTCCCAGTATTCCAACCAGAACAGATACGCTTATATTGAAAATTCAACATTTACAAAGAATCTCTTTACAAATATGGGCAATTCCTACTCAACTATTGGCGTAGGATTTGATATTGCAGATAGTTACGGGACATTTTATGGATATATAAACAACTGTACCTTTAAAGACAACACCGGAAAAATAGCTAAGGCAACTTCAGTTAATTCCTCATCATTTTACAACAATCATGGACTTGATTATGGAGGCAGAGCTTTAATTGAAGCTGAACTGATTAACAATTCCGTTTTTATCAGTAATTTAAACAGATACACAGACTACAGTCAGGCATCCTACGGTGAAGGAATAGCCAGCGCACAGACAATCACCTATTCAACCTTCATAAACAATGAGGCATCATTCGGCGGAGCTGTTTCAAATTCAAAAGAAATTCACTACTGTGTATTTGTAAATAACACTGCACTTTATTCAGGTAACGACATCTACTCCAATTCAGGTGACGTTGACTATTCAAGCAACTGGTGGGGAGACAATAAAAAGCCGGATGACTCCAAAATATTCATTTTCCTCGGAAATTTAAAATTAACCGACTGGGTAATAATGACCTTTGAATCATACCATGAAAATACTGTTGAAGCATCCCTTGATAATTTAATAGATGATGACGGAAGCATCAAAAAAATTGGAAAAATACTTCCTTCAAGACCTGTTTATTTCGCTATTGATTTAGGAAACATTACTCCTAGCTTTGATTATCTTAAAAGAAATGTCGCTTATGCAAATATAAGTTATGATTTAAATTCCAGTGATTTTAAGGTATATGCTACTATTGACAATCAGGTTTTAGATTTAAACCTCAGAAACACAAATACAATGATATTAATAGAAAATGTTACTGTTAAAGGAAACGACAACAAATATTATATTGATTTGATTAATGCAAACGGTTTTAAAATTGCAAATCAGACTTTGACAGTGCAGATTATTAATTCAAACAATGAAAGCAAAGTGTTTACAATTAAAACTGATGAAAATGGCCGTGGAAGTTTTGACATTGACTATCCTACCGGAAAATATGAAGTTCTGGTTAATTACTATGGAAACGGATACTATGAAAAATCCAGCGCTTTGGCAAAAATTGAAATTGTAACCTCCTTTACTGAAGTCATTTCATACAACTACACCTATTTCGGTAAGAATAATGTATTTTATGGAATTTTAAAGGATGAAAACGGTAAAAATTTAGTTAACTACAATTTAACATTTACAATCATCTCTGCTAACGGAGAGAAAAGAACAGTCACTTCAAATACCGATTATTATGGCAGAAGTGAAATCATACTTAATCTGGCCGTTGGAGAATACGACATTAAAGTAGAATATCCCGGAGATTCATGGTACGCATACAGTTCAAGTTACTCCCACATAATAATTAAACCTGTCAATTCAACAATTACAGTGCCTGATGTGACATTATACGGTGAAGGAAACCTTTACAATATCACATTAAAAGATTCATATGGAACTTTAATCAGAGGGGAAAACATTCAAGTTGCAATTTCACAGGCAAACAAAACAGACAATTTCATATTGCAAACAAATGAAAATGGAATAGCGAGCTTAACTGTAAACTATATGCCCGGAACCTATAATGTTAAAGCAACATACAAAGGAGATGACATCTATGGTTCTGCTGAAGATTCAGGTAAAATTACTGTTAATAAGGTTTTAACAATAGTTTCAGGCTTCCATCATAAAATAATTCCTTTAAATGGTCTTTATACTGTTGTTTTAAGCGACATGTACGGAAAAAGAATTAACAATGGAACTGTAACACTGAACTGCTATCAGGGAAAGCTGGTGAAAACCTACACAAACACTACCGACCCTAACGGAGAAGCTTCATTTATAATCGATTTGGCTGAAGGAACCTATCTGACAACAATAGATTATGACGGAAGTCTATGGTATAGTGATGCAACAAATGCAGCGACAATAGTGGTTGATAAAAACGCAGTTCTGGAGTCTGTACGTCTTAATGCGACAGATTTAGTGCAATACTATGGCGAAAACAAGTTCTTTGCAATTGACTTTAACGATCCGAATGCATATGATCAGTACGGAAAAACAATAACCGTGAGCATATCTAATGAAAAATGGTCCCAGTCTTTTGAAGCTGTAACAGATGCGTTTGGTACTGCACGTTTACAGATAAAATTAAACCCTGGTGAGTACAATGTCACTTACAAATACTCCAATCAATATTATAACATTTATGGAAGCGGTTCAAATAAAATAACTGTCTATAAAATGCCAGTAACATTAACATCTAATGACTTAATCATGAATGTTAATGATCAAAGACTCTTCGAGGCAACATTAAAAGACACTAACGGCAAAGCAATCTCAAATATGCAGATTCATGTGAAATTAAATGGAAAGGAATATGATATTACAACTAACGACAAGGGAGTAGCTAGCCTTCCTCTTAATTTAAATATAGGAGAATATGAAATCGAATACAGCTTAACACATCCTAACTACATTTACTCATCAAATACAAATAAGATTTTAGTTGTTGACACCAAACAAACATCTACACAGATAATTGCTGAGGATATTACTGAAGATGAAAACAATCTGATTAATTTCACATTAACATTAACAGACTGCCTTCATAACGGCATATCCTACAGTGAAGTTACACTTGAAATTATTGACCTGGAAGGAAAAACAATCAAAAAGATTACTGACGTTAGTGATGCAAACGGCAATGTCATATTTAAGTTCACTTTGGATTATGGAAGATATACACTTAAATCAGACTTCAAGGGAAATGATTTGTATTTGGCAAGCAGCAGCATTAATATAGCTAACATCAAAACCAGTGATAATCGTACAAAAACCGTGATATATACAGGTGACGTTCAGATTAGCGCTAACGATACATTCAATATCGTTTTATGTGATGAAAACGGAAAATTGCTTTCAAATAAAGAAATTACATTCATTTTCAAAAACATGACATATAGCACAAAAACAAACAGCAAAGGAGAAGCTTTCGTTAAAGCTGATGTAGCATCAGGAATACACAACATTAATGTAGTCTTTAATGGTGATGACAATCTAAGACCTAGTTTCAATAAGGTTAAATTGTATGTTTCCAATTTATCTACAAAAATTTATGCACCTAGCCTAGTAAAATATTACAGAAATTCAACACAATTCCATGCATTGCTTACAAGCGATTCCGGAAGGCCACTGGCTAATCAAATTATCAGTGTAATCCTGGATAATGCAATATACAACTGCACTACAGATGAAAACGGCTGGATAACATTAGACATTAACTTAAAACCGGGCCACTATGATGTGGAATGTCATTTTGCAAATGAAAGCTCTGAAGAATATTCATTCAACAAAACAACTATTGATGTTTTAACAACAATATTAGGCCAGGACGAAGTTAAAATTTATGGAGATAGCCCATATCTAACTATTAAGTTTTTAGATGGCGTAGGAAATGGACTCAAAAATAAGGATTTCGTGATAGGAATTGACAGAACAAATTATTTTGCAACCACAAATGATGAAGGAATATTCTACTTTGATTTGAATTTGAATGCTGGAAATCATGTAATTTCAGTTATAAATCCTTTTGACGGATTATCTGAAAGCTATAAATTGACAATAAAACCAACAGTAATAGTAAATAATCTTATAAAAGTATTGGGAGACGGCCAATACTACACAGCAACATTTTATGATAAAAATAACTCACCGGTGACAAATAAAAACGTTAATGTTATCATTAATGGAATTAATCACACTTACAAAACAGATAGCAACGGTAAAATAAAATTAAGCATGGAATTTAATCCAGACAGCTATCTTGTAACAGCAATAAATCCTATAACCGGAGAATATGTCGAAAATACAGTTAAAGTTCTTAGTCCAATAAGTGAAAATAAAGATTTAACCATGTATTTCACAAGCGGATCTAAATTTAAAGTGCGCATCATTGCTGCAGGCGGAAAAGCAGTCGGTGCAGGAAAAACTGTTAAATTTAAAATTAATGGAAAAACATATACTTCTAAAACAAACAAAAACGGCTATGCATCATTAAAAATTAACTTGAAAGCCAAAAAATACACAGTAACAACCCAATATGGAAAATATAAAGCAACAAATAAGATAACAGTGAAACCTTTATTGACTGCAAAAAATATTTCCAAAAAGAATGTTAAAAAAGTTACCTTTAAAGCAAAACTCGTTACAAATAAAGGAAAAGTAGCTAAAAACAAAAAAATAACTTTTAAATTTAAAAACAATAAATATACTGCAAAAACAAATAGTAAAGGAATAGCTACCATTAAATTAACTTTAAGCCCTGGAAAATACAAGATACAATCCATTTATGGAAAATCCAAAATTACCAATACAATAACTATTAAAAAATAGGGAAAAATATACCTTATTTTTTAAATTACTTTTTTTTATTCATCGAAATTATCTATTTATTGAATAATTCATTTAAAATTAAGTTTAATAATTATTATTTTATTAAATTATATATTAAAAAAATTTAAATATACTTTATGACAAACATAATTTCCATGTAATCAATTCAGTTGATTACATAAATTTTATAGAGGTCGAAACTTTTGAAATTTAATAAGATTTTATTTTTTACAATTGTTTTAATGGCCATATTATCTTTAGGAGCAGTAAGTGCTCAAGATAATGGAACTGATGATGTAACATCAGTCAGCCAGGACAATTCAATACAATTAACAATAAATGACGATTCAAAACTTAGTGACGACGCTTCAACAACATATAACAAAACAGTATATGTTGAAACTGCAAAAGGTTCAGACACCGGAGCGGGAAGTGAAGCAAGTCCATACGCAACAATAAATAAAGCAATCAGTGATGTTAATGCATCCGATAATACTGTTATTTATTTAGGTAGTGGAACTTATTCTGGAGATAACAATACAAACTTAAAAATTGATTTATCCCATAGAAATTATGGTGGAAGTTTAACCTTAATCGGTGCTGAAGACGGTACCACTGTAATTGACGGAAGCGAGGAATCTCCAATTATTGCGGCAATAAGCAGTGACTCAATTGTTACTTTAAAAAACATCATATTCAAAAATGGTAAAGCAAATATGGGTTCTGTAGTAACTTCTGCAGGTGACTTAACTATTGATAACTGTGTATTTGAAGAAAATTATGTTACCAATTTAGCTGCTGTTTATTCTGAAAAAGGTAATTTAACTATCACAAATTCTAAATTTAACAAAAATTCAGGTAACCAATATGTTGATTTATATTTCTCACATGATGGTTTTGTAACCTTAATAAACAACACATTTGAAAACGGTGTTGCAACAAGCTCCTGGGCAGATACTCCTGCAGTTTATGTAGGTACTGGTAAACCAGTTATTAGAGGAAATACCTTTAAAAATTTAACCAGCTCCCGCAGTGCAGCAGCATTAGCTGTAAGATACAATAACGGAGATAATTTTGCAAATATTACTGACAATACCTTCATAAACTGTACCTACACAGGTTCAAATGGAGGAATTGTATTTTTCCAAAATTCATATCTTAAAGGTAACAAATTCATCAACTGCACATCCAGAACATCTTTACTTTATTCTGTAACTGATTTCAATGCAAAACTTGCTTTTGAAGATGTAGCTGTCGACGGTACAAGTTTTACCTTAAAAGCTAATGTAACAGATGACATGGGAAATTCAGTTGTAGGTGCAAAAGTAATTTTCACTATTGACGGTGCAAATGTCGGTACTGCAACTTCAAATGCAGAGGGTGTTGCAACCTTAAATGTAAACAAATTATTGGAAAACGGCGAACACCAAATTTCCGGTACACAAGCATATGATAATGAAAATCCATTTGATGTAACTGTAAATAACGGTACTGCAACTGTAGACTTCGATCACTCCCCTGCAGAGGTATGGGTTTCAACTGAAGGAAATGACGAAACAGGTAACGGTAGTGAAGACAATCCGTTCTTAACCCTTAAAAAAGCTTTAGATTATGGAACTGCAGCTACTGTAGATTTAACCGTACACATTAAAAATGGTTTATACAACGGATCTCAAAACAGAGATTTATCCTATTCCAATGTTGGAAAAATTACAATTATCGGTGAATCCTATGGAAATGTCATCATCGATGCTGAACATGCAAAATCCGGCGAAGGATGGTGGGCATCCGGATCAAACATATTCAAATTTGGTCAAAACCTTGAAATCAAATTGGTTAACTTAACCTTAATCAACTGTGAAGGTAATCCTGTAGATGCATATGGATTAACAATGAAAGATAATATTGTAATAAACTCCAGCACTATCCGTGCTCAATCACCAAATGAAGGAGTAATCATTGACAATATAAAAATCATCAACGGAACAAATCAAGCAATCAACGCTTATAATTTAGTTTTAACCAATTCAGTGATTGAAAACTGTAATGGTAAAACTTCAACCGGTTTACTCTGGTTAACTACCAATGGCGATCGTGTAACATATTTAGAAAACAATACCTTTAAAGGCAACACAATCGAGGGTTATTCAGGTGGTGCAGCATATTATGTTCAATCTGATTTAGTAAGTATCAACAACACCTTTGATTCAAATACCGTAACCGGAAGTGCATCAAATATTGCTTATGCAACAGGTAATAACATTACTTCAATCAATGATAAGTTCATCAATAATGAAGTTCCAAGTTATGTTGCTCAATATAGAAGCAACGGTAATTATGCTAGTGAAATTATTGTAGAAAACATTACTTTCATCAACAATAGGGCATCTGCAAATGGTGCAGGATTAGTAACTACCGGTGCTAATATCAAAGGCGGAAAATTCATAAACAACACTGCTGCAGGAAATGGTGGTGCAATATACTTATTAAACCACGGAAAAACAGCTCAAGTAAGTGAAATGAGCATTGAAGATGTTACTTTTGAAAATAATACTGCATCTTGCGGAAATGATATATTCATTGCTCCAGGTCAAGGAAACAATGTATTTGCAAACTTAACTGATTTAACAATCACTGCAAACAGCAAAAATGTAACTGAATTATCAGACATCATAACCGTAACCGTATCCCACCCATCAGGTGCAATCATTGGAGGGGGTCAAGTAACCTTCTACTTCGATGGTAATGTAGTCGGTAAGGCTGATTTAATCAATCAAAATGCAACCTTAGAATACGTCGGATTTAAAAATGATACTGAATATCAATTCACAAGCGTTTATGAATATGCAACCGAAAACGATACCTATGTAAACGGTACTATATCTACAAACATTGCTGATGCTTTAGAAAGCGTAGAATTCTATGTATCTGACAGCCTTGGTGATGATGAAAACGGAACAGGTAGTAAAGACAATCCATTCAAATCCATTTCTAAAGCATTAAGTGAAGGTTATACAAAATCCACAAACATTACTGTTCATGTTTTAGAAGGTAATTACACCGGTGAATTAAATACCAATTTAAGAATTCCAACAACTGTTGACGTATTGTTAGTCGGTGAAGACGCAGACAAAGTCATTGTCTCAGACAGTGCTGCTGATTACTTCATTACTGCTTTAGCAGGTAATGCTAAATTAACATTAGCTAATGTAACTTTAAACAGAGCTGCTCGTGATACCCAATCTGCAATTTATGTTGAAGAAGGCGCTAATGTAGAAATTGACACTGTCAAATTCATCGGCGGACAAGGTAACAATGGTGGTGCTATCAATACTGCAGGTACTTTAACTATAAACAATTCCTACTTCTTCGATAACGGTTATGCAGATGTAACTAAAAGAGCAAACGCTTATTATGGTGGAGCTATTTACAATGATGGTGTTTTAATAATTGATAATTCAACATTTGAAGCAAACCATGCAGGCAGATTATCCACTATTGCAAGTCAAGGTACATTATACATGAAAAATTCACAGGTAATTGACAGCCTTGACGCTTACGCAATGAATATGGACTTAGTGGCTATCGGTGCATTTGGCGGTCAAAAAGGTAATATCACAATAGAAAACACTGTTTTCACTGTTACCAACAGAACAGTTAATGAACTGTCCAACCGCATATACATGCCTCAAAATTCATTGACATGCCTTGCAATCGGATCCAGTGAACATGTAACAATTATCAACTCTACATTCGAAGATCAAGGTGGAAGATACACTCCAAATGCATTTGGCGGAATCAACTCCTGGAACCTTGCAGGAGGAGGTTATACCATAGTACCTGGAGATATTGAGGTCTATAACTCAACATTCAGAAATTTACAGGCAGTAAGCTTATTCTACTCAAGAACTGACGGAACTTCATATGCTTCCCACAGATTATTTGACGGATGTTTATTTGAAAATGTAGAATATATAATCGCAGCTCTCAACTCAGGTAATTTCTCAGTAGACATACACAATTCTGTTATTTTATCAAATGATACTGCCAAAATAGGAATTGCTTCCGGTAAAACTCTTGAAATGGATGTTTCCAACAACTGGTGGGGAAGCAACAACGCTACATTTAAGAATGCTACTATTGGAACTTCCAATTTCATTTCCAATTATGTTTTAAAACTCAGAGAAATCAGCTCAGAAGTAGTAAACCCTGAAAACTATCTGGTTTTAACCTTAAACCAAACTGGAAACGATGTTGAATTAGCATTCAAATCATTTGATGGTGAAAACTTAACTGATTATGACGGATCCTTACCTGCTAGAGAATTCACAATTAATGCAACAGGTGCTGTTTTAGGAACCAACAACGGAACTATTGCAAATAAAGTTACAACTCCTGTTAGTGTTGACGGTGACAGTTATGAAATTGAAGCAACTGTTGACAATGAAACTGTCAACTTAACTGTTGTAAGAAAAGACACCCAAATAAGCATTGATTCCATCAATAAAGATTTAAGCATTAATGCTACATTAACTGATATTGACGGCAAACCTCTAAGCAATGCAACTGTTTCATACGAAATCGGTGATGTTAAAGGAAATGTCACCACTGATGAAAATGGTAACTTTAACATTCCATGCGTTGCTAACGGTGAAGCATTAATTAAATTTGAAGCAACAGGCAGTAACTTTGGTTGCAATAAAACTTTCACATTTGACGGAGTTGTAAAAGAAAATTCAACTACTGTAATTACAGTTCCTGAAGAAATCAAAATTGGAGACGATTTAGCTGTTCTTATTTCAGTTGAAAACGCAACCGGAAATGTTACTCTTATTGTTGACGGTGCTGTTAATGTATTACCTTTAGAAAATGGTATTGCAACTTATATTATGGATGCTATTGCTGCAGGTGAACATTCAATTGTTGCAATTTATTCTGGAGATGACACTCTTAACCCATCATATAACGTAACAGGTTTCTATCTTGAAGTATTCGCTACTGAATTTACAAACCTAACTCTTGACGGAAGCGGATTCATTGATGGTGTTTTAGTAAACAGCCTTGGCGATGCAATGAACAACACAGTCATATTCTACACATTAGATGGTGTAAAATACAACACTACAACTGATGAATATGGTGCATTCATAATAAACATTACTAAAAGTACTGATGTTGAAATTTCATACGCTGGTGACGATTACTACCTGCCAACTAACATTTCAATTAAGTTAGAAAACGTAGCTCCTACAAGAACCGCTACTGTTATCAACAGTAGTGACTTCACACAATATGCCTGTGATTTCTATGAAGGAGAACGTGGTGGAAACTTCACATTCCAGCTCTTGGACATGGTAGGCAATCCTCTTGCAAATAAAACCATCTACATCGGTTACAACGGTGTAACATTAAACAGAACAACCGATGAAAACGGTTTCGCAAATGTTCAAATTAACCTCAAAAACGCAGGTTTATACACATTTGTAGTAGTATTCCTTGGTGATGAAAACTACAACGCTTCCATGGCAGTTCACAAAGTAGTTATCGACAAAAAACCTACATCCATCTCTGCAAGTGCAAAAACATTTAAAGCTACTGCAAAAACCAAAAAATACACAGTAACTTTAAAAACCATCCCAGGATCATCCATCGATGGAAAAACATACCTTGCAGCAGGCAAAAAAGTTACCATGAAAATCAATGGAAAAACCTACACAGCAAAAACCAATGCTAAAGGTCAGGCAACATTCAGCCTTAAAATAACCAAAAAAGGCAAATTCGCAGCTTCCATTAAATACGATGGTGACGTAACATACAAAGCTTCAAGCAAATCAGTAAAAATAACAATTAAATAGTGAGATTCCATCTCACTAACTTTTTTCTTTTTTTAATCCAACATCAAAGTTATTGATAATTAATCATTTTTATTTTTAAAACACCTTAAAAAAAACAACCTATATAAACCTTGAAAAATAAAATAATAATATTATAATTTATGATTATTTAGGTGTTTTAATGAACGTTATTGAAAAGTTAAACTCCATAAAAAATGGAGAAATGACAGCTAAAGAAAATGTGGAAAGCTTCATTAAAGTTATCGATGAAAATAACGAAAAAATTAATGCATTTATTGAATTGAACTATGAAAATGCATTAAAACAAGCTGAAGCCATAGATGAAAAAATAGCTAATGGTGAAGACGTTGGTGCTTTAGCTGGATTAGTATTTGGTATAAAAGCAAACATTAATGTTGAAGATATGATTATTTCAGCAGCTTCCAAAACCTTAGAAGACTATTACGGAAGCTATAACGCAACTGTCGTTGATGAAATTCTTAAAGAAGACGGAATAATCATCGGTATTTTAAATATGGATGAATTTGCAGCAGGAAGTTCAACCGAAACTTCATACTACGGACCTACCCAAAACCCAGCTGCTATGGGCAGAATTCCTGGAGGTTCTAGTGGAGGTTGTGCAGCAGCTATCGCAGCTGACATGTGTGATATCTCTATCGGTTCAGATACCGGAGGATCCATCAGAAACCCTGCATCCCATTGTGGAGTTGTTGGATTTAAACCAACTTACGGTGCAGTTTCTAGACAAGGTCTTCTTGACTTGTCAATGAGTTTAGACCAAATCGGACCTCTTGCAAATGATGTAAGCGGAATTGCAGTAGCTTTAAATACTATTGCAAAATATGATGAAACCGAATGTACCACTCTTGACTGGGAAAAACCTGACTTTACCGAAGTTTTAGAAGATACTTCCCTTGAAGGAATGAAAATAGCTGTATGTAAAGAATTCATTGATGTTACAGACGATGAAATCAACAAAACAGTGAATAAGGCTATCAACAAACTGGTTGATGCAGGCGCTGAACTTGTTGAAGTCAGTTTTGACTACATCGACTTATGTTTACCAACATATTACTTAATCAACTATGTGGAATTCTTCTCCGCTACAAGAAAATATGACGGAAGAGATTACGGTTCCAGAATTGAAGAAGTATGCGGTGATGAAGTATTAAGAAGAATCAAAATAGGTTCTCACATTGCTGAAGCTGAATTCAGTGGTAAATACTACAAACAAGCTTTAAAAGCAAGATCTGTAATCAGATCTGAAATCACTTCAATGCTTGAAAATGTTGATATGATTGTAGGACCAACAGTTCCTAAACTTCCTCACGAAATTGGTGAAGAGTTAGAACCAATGGAAATGTATGCATACGATATTTTAACAGTAATAGCTAACCTTGCAGGAATTCCGGCAGCAAGCATACCTGCAGGTGAAGTGGACGGCATCCCTGTTGGTTTACAGATTCAGGCTAAACCATTGGATGACTTAAAAATTATTAAAGCTATGAGTGTTTTTGAAAACACTCAATAAACTTCTTTTTTTTATTGAAATTTTTACACTTGAAATACACCTCTAAATTTTATACTGCATAAAATACAATAGATTATCAAGAGGTATTTTTATGACAAAAATCGGACTTGCTTATGTTAGTGGAGCAGTTCCAGGATTTGAAGATTTTGGAAACCTACCAACAGACATTGTTAAGGAAAACGGACTTGTTAACGGTAATAAGGCTTCGCAAGAACTTGATGCTTTAATTATTCCAGGCGGTACACTGATTGAATCAAATGACATTAACATGCCATTAAACAAGGAAATTAAAAAAATGGCACGTGACGGGAAACCTATAATAGGAATATGCGCAGGTTTTCAGCTGCTTTCCAATCAGATAGATATCGGCCGTAAATCACCAGTGCCAATCGTTAAGGACGGACTTGGTATTATTGACGTTAATTTCTCACCGTTAATTACCAGTGACCGTGTCAAGGCAAAAGTCTTTGACAATTCATTTCTGGTAAAAAATCAAAAAGAAGATGTTGACGGTTTTCACACACATACCTACGGCAAAGTCGAAGGGGATGCAAAGCCGCTGTTCTATTCTAAAGTTCAGAGAATGAATTACGGGGACACTAACGAAAAAGGCGATTACAATATCTTTTCCGGTGCATGCAACGATGACGGAAATGTTATCGGTACCATGATACATGGAATTTTAGATGAAAATCCGATTCTTGTAGAAAACTTAAAAGAACAAATAGACATACATCTACATGACATGGATGATATTTACAGTAGAAATAAACAGGTTAAAAAATTCTTACAAAGTGAAGTAGGAATCAACACTAACATTAAAGTACCTTCAATTAAAACAACCGGAAAACCAAAATACTTGATGATTGGAAGTAACGGGTCCGACTCCGGAAAAACTTTCATACTTACAGGACTTGCAGGAGCACTTAGAAAAAGAGGTTATAAAGTAGCACTTCTGAAAGTTGGTCCTGATGTTCGTGACATTATACCTGGACTTTACCTGACCAAAGGCAAAATGGAAGAGTTTGCATCAATAAAAATCGGTCATTTAGGTTGGAGGGACATTGAATCTACAATAGCAAAACTCAACTCATCAGACTATGATATAGTACTTATTGAAGGAGTTATGAGCGTATTTACCGGTCTTTTAAATGAAAAAGTACCATTTTCCGCTGCAGAAATTGCAATGTCTTCAAATATTCCAATGATTTTAGCTTCAGGTGTAAATAAAGGTGGAATTGAATCAGCAGCAATAGATCTGGTATCACATGCGAATATGCTTGAAAAATTCGGTGTTGATGTAGAGGCAATTCTGCTCAATAAAGTATACAATGACAGTATATTCGACAATGTGGTACCTTATATTGAAAACAATACAAATGTCAAAAAAGTACTAAAACTTCCAAAATTAAAGTCCGCTGATATGAGAGGATTCATTCCCGAAGTGGAAATCAGATATGAACTGTTTACATCACATGCCATGGATCTGATTGAAAATAATTTAAATATCGATGAAATTATCAGTATGGCCCGTGAAGTGGAGTTCAACAAAATCTATTCATATGAAGAAATAAAAAGTAAGGTGATATAATGGCTCTTAATTTAAGCCCAGAAACTGGTGTTAAACTAACAAAAAAAGACAGAGCTCATGTTTTATCAAAAATGAAACAGGGCTGGAAAGCAACATGCCTGATTCCGGATTATGTATTTGATGAAAATGGAGATATACAGATCGGTTCTGATAAGAATCGCCGTCTAGTAAAAATCGTCAAATTCAAAGATGACGGAATTTATATTGAAAAAGCTCTTAAAAGTAAAAATTTAAGAATTACATGGAATTTAGTGGCTCATATAAGCCAGTCAAAAGAAGTAAGGGACGGTTTAGAAATTAAAATGCGTGACGGAAAATACGTCACATTCAGCATCTATAATTCCTATAAAATTAAGCAAATAACTGAGTTTATTGCAAATTATATAGCTAATAAGTCTAATGAGACTCATTAGTTATTCTTCTAAATATTTATTGATGATGTCTTCGCCTTTAAGCAAGACCAATCCGTTTTCTTCTGCGTATTTGCGAGCATCTGCAACAGAAGTAGCCTGTCCGGTTTCACCATCCATCATTTCACAGACTACACAAACAGGAGTGACACCAGCCATTTCACATAATGCAAGACCGATTTCAGTGTGTCCCTGTCTATTTTTTACAAGTCCGTCTGCTCCTCTTAAAAGACAAACGTGTCCAGGGGATCTGAATGTTGCACCAAACTCATCGAATCTTTCTTCTTTCATCATCAAAGCCATTTCGCTGATTGTCATTGCTCTGTCATGGTCTGTTACACCAGTGAAAGATTTTCTGTGATTAGTCCAAATTGAAAATGATGATCTTTCATCATATGGAATGTCATTTGGTGCAAGTTTAGCGAGTTCCGGATATTTTTCAGTAGCTGCTTTCATAATATCTACCATAAATGGTAAATGAATAGCGTCACAATAATCAGAATGTAAACAATTACAGATTAATCCGCCTGCGTCATTTCTCATGGTTGCAATTGATTTAGGGGTTACAAATTCAGAAGCGATAATCATGTCGACTTCTCCTTCCCTGTCATCATCATCGAAAACGAGTACGAATTCACCATTTCTAATAGCTTCTAGAGCTTCATCTAAATTTGTTTCTTGATTCATAGTAATATCTCCTTGTTTACTAGAACCAGGGCTAAAAATAATTACAATTTTATTTCTTCTCTTCCATCCGGACTATTACCGTCGGTTTTGGAATCTCACCAAATCAACACTCATTTGTGCTCGTGGACTTATTTTATCAAAATCACCACCGGTGGGGAATTGCACCCCGCCCTGAGAACGTATTATCAAATATATAAATCATATATAAAATACTTTACGGTGATATTTATATTAAAATTTAAATTGTTTTCAAAATGAAAAATTGTTTTGAGTCTAAATAATTGTTTAAAGCCTGTAAAATTGTTTTTATTTAAAACTAAGTAATTTAAATAATATTAATAACTAAATAATTAAAATATAGTGATTTAATGGCTAAAAACAAGAAGATTTACTCTTCAAAGATGCTGGTGAAGAAGAATAGAAAAAATAAGAAAAAAACTAAAATTCTAGGGTCACTACATCATCGTCTACAATATTCAGTTTATCCCTTAGCTTATCTTCTGCAATGAATTCCAGGTAATTTTCTTCATGTGTAGTTTTTGCCGGAAAAACAATAGCTCCATCCACTTTATCATTTAATTTTGCTTTGATATATTTTACAGCACCAAATCCTTCATCAGGTTTGATTAAATTTTCACATTCATCCTTAATTCTGTTAATTTCATCCAAATGATCATCACCGACAATAACATTCAATGTTCCAGGATATGGAACGAATCCTAAATTTTTCTGAAATTCTTTAGTGTAAAATTCCTGTGACAAAAAATATGCCGCTTTGCCCAAACCGGTTGTAACTTCACCATCAATTTTCATAAAATACCCTCTAATTAAATTGCTTAATATCAAGATTAATGTTAGAAATATTTATCATAATTTTAATTTAATAAAATTAAAGAATCTTTTACAATAATTTGAATTGTGAAATATAGATTCTTAACTATTAATTAATCTATTTTAATTAATAAATATTTTCAAGAAATTATTTTAATCACAAAAATTAAACTATTACATATAAAAATTAATTTTACAGGGTAATTGAAATGGAAATAAAAACTATCTCAACAGATGTATTGATAATAGGTTCCGGAGGAGCAGGTTCAAGAGCTGCCATTGAAGTGGATGACGCTGGTTTAAAAGCCATTATTGTATCAAAAGGACTATCATTCCGATCTGGCTGTACTGGAATGGCAGAAGGTGGATACAACGCAGTTTTTAAAACAGTTGATAAAGATGACTCCATTGAGGCTCACAAACATGATACACTTAAAGGCGGAAGTTTTCTAAATGATGAAAAACTGGTTAATATTCTAGTTAACGAATCACCAAAAAGACTCATTGACCTTGAAAACTACGGAGCATTATTTGACAGACAGGAATCAGGACAGATAGATCAAAGACCATTTGGAGGTCAGACCTATAGAAGAACCTGCTATCAGGGAGATAGAACCGGTGCAGAACTGTTAAATGCTCTAAAAGAAGAAATCATTAGAAGAGACATAGAATGTATCGAAGAAGTAATGATTACTTCACTTGTATGCGACAACGACCAGGTAATTGGAGCAACCGGATTAGACTTAAAAGATTCCAGTCTGATTTATTTCAAAGCAAAATCTGTTATTTTAGCCAGCGGAGGAGCTGGACAATTATTCCCTGTAACATCCAATACATCACAAAAGAATGGAGACGGATTTGCTATAGCATATAAAGCTGGTGCCGATCTGGTTGATATGGAACAGATACAGTTCCACCCGACAGGAATGGTAACACCTGAATCCAAAAAAGGAATCCTTGTAACAGAAGCAGTAAGGGCTGAAGGAGGAAAACTCATAAATAAGGACGGGGAGAGATTTATGAGCAAATATGCTCCTGAAAAAATGGAACTTGCAACCCGTGATGTTGTAGCACGTTCAATCTATAGAGAAATTATAGAAGGAAGAGGAACCGAAAACGGAGGAGTATACCTTGATATTTCCCATTTAGATGACGATTACATTGATGAAAAACTTGAAACAATGGTTTTGCAGTTTGAAAACGTCGGTGTAGACATCAAACATGGCCCGATTGAGGTTGCACCTACAGCGCATCACTTTATGGGCGGTTTAAAAATAAATACTGACGGATCAACTACCCTCAAAAATCTTTTCGGAGCCGGAGAAGTCTGCGGAGGAGTCCATGGTGCAAACCGTTTAGGTGGAAATGCACTGGCTGATACACAGGTATTCGGAAAAATATCCGGAGTAAGCGCATCTGAAGCTGCCAAAAACACAGAACTTAAAACAAACGACGAACAGGTAAAAATGGAAGCTTCAAGAATTGAAGGACTTATTAAAGAAGGCTCTGTTAAACCTAAAGAATTCAAAAACAGAATCAAGCAACTGATGTGGGAAAAAGTATCAATTGTGCGTGACGAAAAAACCCTGAATGAAGCACTGAAAGAACTTCTTGAAATGAAAAAAGAGCTTGATGATTTGAATGTCAGCAATATAAAACAATACAATACAGAATTAGTGACTGCTCTTGAAGTTATAAATATGGTTGAAATCTGTATTTTAACAGTTAAATCTGCAATATTGCGCAGAGAAAGCAGAGGAGCACATTACAGGTCAGATTATCCTGAAACTAATGATGAATGGAAAAAAAGTATTGTTGTAAATGAAAAAGAAATAAAATTTGAAGCTAGATAGCTTCTTTTAAATTTTTAATAGCTTCGCGAGCCTTTTCATAGATTTCCTGTTCATCAAGAACAGTCAATTTTTTATTTTCCATCAATATTTTACCGTTACAGATAGTGGTATCCACATTGGAACCGTTAGCTGAATAGATAACGTTGGATGTTAAAGTGGTACTGTCCGGAACCATATTGGCAGAATTTTTATCTATTAAAATAATATCCGCTTTTTTACCGACTTCAATAGAACCTATCTCATCACTTAAGCCTAAAGCTTCAGCACCATTAATGGTACCCATTGCCAGAGCTTCATGTGAATTCAATACATTAGGATCAAGGGTTGAAACTTTCTGAAGCAGACTTGCGGTCTTTAACTCTTCAATCAAATCAAGATTGTTGTTTGAAGAAGCTCCGTCTGTACCTATTGAAACGCAAACATCTTTTTCAAGCAATTTGGAAATTGGTGCGATTCCTGAAGCCAGTTTCATGTTACTGCATGGATTGTGAGAAACTTTAACATTATTTTTCTTAATAATATCAATTTCTTCATCACTTAACCATACACAATGAGCAGCAAGAACGTCAGGACCTAAAAATCCTATCTTATCCAAGTATTCAAAAGGCCTTAATCCTTTTTCTTCAGATATGTCATTGATTTCTTTTTGGGTTTCGGAAACATGTATATGAATACCCATATTGTATTCATCAGCTAACTGGCGAACCTTAATCAGCAATTCTTCAGAAGCTGTATATGGTGAATGAGGACCGAAAAATACTTTAATTCTTCCGTCAGCCATTCCATTGCAATTTTTGAATAAATCCAGGTTTTCTTTGATTTCAGCTTCTCTTCTTTCCGCATCGCCAAAATCAATCATCCCATATGATAAAACAGCTCTGATACCTGCTTCATCAACAGCACGTGCAACGTCTTCCATGTAAAAATACATGTCGGAAAATGTTGTTGTTCCGGATTTGATGAGTTCAACAGCTCCCAAAAGAGCACCTATATAACAATAATCTCCATTAAGGTTAGCTTCCATTGGCCAGATATGATCATTCAACCAGCTGTCTAAACTTAAATCATCAGCTAACCCTCTAAATAAAGTCATGGATAAATGAGTATGAGTGTTAACAAGTCCTGGAAGCAATATTTTTCCAGAAGCATCAATGATTTTATCAACATTACTTTCATCTATTTCATCAGAAATTTCAGCAATCAAATCATTTTTGATTAAAAGAGATTGTTTTTTTTCTTCAAAATTATTAGGATTTAAAATTAATGCATTTTTAATTAAAATAGTATTATCTGTCATAGCAACACCTAAAAAAATAAAAAAAATAGTTAAAAACTTATTTATAAGTTTTTAATAGCTAATTTAATATCATCAGCTTTTACAGTTTTACGTTTTGCGATTTTAGCAACTTGATTAGCTTCTTTAGCAACGTCACGAGCAACTTCTTCTAAGTATGCAGCTAATTCTTCTTTTGCATCTTCGCTTACTCTTTCTGCACCAGATTCTTTAATGATTCTAGCAATAGGAGCTTTTGGTATTTCAGACATGTTTTTCACCTCACTCTAATTTAATGAAAAACTTATTATTAACAGAATTAATAATAAGCTAAATAAGATATTACATAACTTAATATTTAAATATTTTGCAAAATTATTGATTAAATCAAAAAATAATCTATCACATGATAAAGTATTAAATAATAAGATTTAAAATATATTATAAGATAAAAATATTGAGAAGATATGATGAAAATTAAAATTGCTGTTCCATCCAAGGGAAGAATAAGTGAACCATCCATAAACATTTTAGAAAAAGCAGGATTAGGATTAATTGATAAAAATAACCGTAAATTAATTTCAAAAACATTTAATGAAAATATAGAAGTAATGTTTGCAAGAGCATCTGATATTCCTGAATTTGTAAATGATGGAGTTGCAGATATGGGAATTACAGGCGTGGACTTAATTGAAGAAAGTGAATCAGACGTAGTTGAACTGCTTGACTTGAGGTTCGGTCAAACAAAGCTTGTGCTGGCAGCTCCTGAGGAATCCGATATAAACTCTGTGGATGAAATCAGAAATGACATGAAAATAGCTACAGAATTTCCTGTTTTGACAAAAAAATATTTGGATGAAAAAGGACTGGATTTAAAAATAGTAAAATTAAGTGGATCTACCGAAGCTGCACCGTTTATCGGAATTGCCGATTTGATAACAGACCTTACAAGTACTGGAACAACATTAAAAATGAATCATCTTGAAATTATTGATGTATTGCTTGAAAGCTCAATTAAACTCATTGCTAATGAAGACAGCTTAAAATCCAAAAAAGAATTGATTGAAGCTGTAAGTACAAGTATTAAGGGAGTACTGGACGCTGACCGTAAAAAACTTGTTACAATGAATGTAAAAACTGCAGATTTGGATAAAGTTAAAGAAGTTATGCCGTCAATGGGTGGTTTGACAATCTCAGAAGTATTATCTGATGAAAAAACTGTTGCTGTTCAAGCTGTAATTGATGAAAAACAGGTATTTGAATTAGTTAACGACTTAAGAAATGCAGGTGCAAAGGATATACTAGTAATGCCGATTGAAAGAATCATTTAAAAACATTAAGGGTTGATTAAGATTTTTAAATTAAAAAATATTATTTCAATAAAAGATTTTGAAAGAGAAGATGTGGACTATATTCTCAATGAAGCTGAAAAATTAGAGGATATTGCAAAATCAAAAGAAATATCAGAAGAGCTTAAAGGAAAAATTCTAGGATTGATGTTTTTTGAACCTTCTACAAGAACAAGAATGTCATTTGAAACAGCTATGAAACGTTTAGGTGGAGAAGGAATCGGTTTTGAAAACAGCGGATCCAGTTCTGTTTCAAAAGGTGAAAGCATTGCAGATACTGCCAAAATGTTTGAAGGATACAGCGATGCACTGGTAATAAGACATGAACTTGAAGGAGTATCAAAATTCATATCTGACATTGTAGATGTTCCTGTAATAAATGCAGGTGACGGAGCAGGTCAGCATCCTACACAGACATTGCTTGATTTGTATACAATCAGAAAAGAAATAGGTGAAATTGACAACCTGAAAATAGCTTTAATCGGTGATTTGAAATATGGACGTACCGTTCATTCACTTTCAAATGCATTGGGATTATATAAAAACGTTACAATTTATCTTGTCTCACCTCCTGAGCTTAAAATGCCTCAGGAAGTCTTCCATGATATCAACAAAACAAATGTTAAATGGATTGAAACAGATTCAATTGAAAAAATTATTGATGATGTTGACGTGTTATACGTAACAAGAATTCAAAAAGAGCGTTTTGGTGATATAAACGATTATCTGAAAATAAAAGGTGCATATATCATTGACAAAAAGATGCTGGAAGGCAAAGACCTCATTGTAATGCACCCGTTGCCAAGAATAGATGAAATATCTACCGATGTGGACAACACCAAATACAATAAATATTTCACTCAGGCAGCCAATGCGGTGCCTGTAAGAATGGCAATATTAAAAACATTGATAAAAAACAACCCTAAATAGTAAGGAGGGTTGTTTCCAGTAATGTTTCATCGCATTGCAGTTTAATAATGTTAGTTCTACCTTTTCCACGTCCGCGTGAAATGGTGTTTGTAGAAATTATTCCTAATAGCTCAAGCTCATTGATAAAGTCAAATATTCTTCTGTAGGTAACTGCATCTTTTTTGGAAATCAATTTATATTCATCATAGAGTTTACCTGAAGAAATCTCTTCATCCTGTTTGGTTAAATTCAGTATTGCTTCTAAAACCCTTTGCTGCTGTAGAGGTAATGTTGAAATAATTTCAATGACTTTATTATGCTCTATTGTATCTTTAGCTTTACGTACATGTTCGCTTGTAACATTTTCTGAATTTTCATCAAAAGCCAGTTCACCAGCATGTTTAAGCAAATCAAGAGCATATCTTGCATCACCTTCTTCCTTAGCAGCCATTGCTGAACATAAAGGAATCACATCATCATCAAGCACACCCTCATTAAATGACAGTTCAGCCCTTTCAGTTAAAATATCAGATAACTGGTTAGCACCATAAGGCGGGAAAACAATTTCCTTATCATTTAAACTACTGTTTACTCTGGATTTGATTAAATTCTTAAAGTCTAAAAAGTTACTTATAGACAATACTGACACATTATCAGTTCTGGTTAAAGTGTATAAAATACCGTCACCGTCTTTTTCAAGCAAAATATCTATTTCATCCAAAATAACAATCAACTGTAACTTTTTACCAAAGGCATTGGTTTTAAAAATATCTCTGAATGTATTTACCACTTCACCTTTTGTCCAGCCACGGTTTGGAACATCACGGCCCAACTTATTACATAATCTGGCTAAAACCTGATATTCTGTATTGTAATCAGTGCATCTGATATATTCAACTTTAACGAAAATATTTTTCTTACTGGCTATTTCTATAAGCTGTTCACGTGCAAATTTAGATGCAGCAGTTTTTCCAGTACCAGTTTTTCCATAAAGAGTGACATTTGATGGTGTTACATTATTTAATACATCTACCCAATATTTAGCAATCTGTCTGATTTGATCTTCCCTGTGAACAAGTTTTTCAGGCAAATATCTGTGATCTAAAGGAAGCTTATCCTTAAATATATTTGCATAATCAGAATTGCTCATATCTTTCTCCAAATCTTCAAAAACATTTGACATTATTACACCACAATTATATTATAAAATCATGAAAAAAATTTAGTATAATTTCCAGTGTTAATAATATTAAAAACCTCATAAATAAACTTTTTTATTGCAAAATTGATATATCTTTGAAAAATTGAAAAAATTAAATAGATAAAAATGTGTTAAAATTAAAAAAACAAACTAATAAAGCTTAATTATTAAATCAATTATGTTAAAATCAATATATAACAAAATAACTAATTTTAAAACAATAAAAAATAAAACATGAAACAAAACTATTTCAAATATAAAATAATGATTTCAAGTGTAAAAATTAAGGATAAACAGGAAAAATAAGGCCTCAGATGGTTCAAACAATATCATTTTTGAAAAAATTATAACGATTTTACACAGACAGAGAGAGGTGTATTGCAAGTGTAACCGATTTCATCCGCAAGGCAAAATTGAAGAGATGTATTGCAAGTGTAACGAACGTGTGAAATTGTCATGAAAATATAACATTTTACACACAACTAAATAATGCCATGAAAATGAAAAATATGAGAGATGTATTTCAAATGTTTACAGTTGAAATATACCTCTTCACTCTTACAAAACCTTCGAAAACGTTACAGTTGAAATGGACCTCTCCCTCTCTAGACGAACATATCATTTTCGTTGGAGCGAAGAGGAATATCATTCAAACTTCCAAATTTTTTGTCAATTAACCAGATACAATGTAATTTGGATTTGAAAACTCTTTTCAAAGTTCTGATAAATTCATTTTTTGTAAGACCATCTTCAAATATTTGTTCAGTGATAACAAATTGCTGCAATATGTTCTGGTTTACCTGAAGCTCAAAATCAACTAAAAAATTATTCAGACCAAAATTCAAATCCAAAATGAAATCTCTTTGAGTTTTTGAATCGGCAGATCTCATCAAATCCAGATGCTGAGGAGCAACCTGGGTAGCACATGCAATAATAATACAATCTTTATCTTTTGGTTTTACAACATCCATAATATTTTCTTTAGGAAACTCGACAATGAAATGAAAATCAGCATTTTCATCATATTTCATTTCTCTAAGACAATCTTCATCGAGCAACCATCTTTCGATTTGTTCTTCAATATTCATATTATCATCTTTTAAATTTTATAATAAATTATTTATTTTTTTATAATATATAATAAAGTATGATTAATTATTATAATATAATTAATAATATAAATTCTATGGAATTATTTTTATTTATTATATTAGGACTGCTGTTTTCACTTGCAATAGATGTCATAATAGGTGAACTGCCTACAAAAATACATCCTGTTGTAATTATTGGTTCAGCAATATCATTTTTCAAAAAAATATTTATAAAAATAAAAAATAGATTATCAGGATTATTACTGATAATATGCACTATATTAGTTGTTAATATAGTATTATATATTATATATTTAATATGTAAAGTAAATGTGTTATTGTTGTTTATAGTATTTTTTATCTTGCTTTCATCAACATATTCGATAAATATGCTTTTAAAAACAGCTAGTGATGTTAAAGCAGATTTGGATGTTAGTATTGATAAAGCAAGAAAGTCTGTTTCATATCTGGTAAGCAGAAGCACTGATGAGCTGACTGAAAGCTTTATTGTATCTGCTGTGATTGAAAGTCTCACTGAAAACATAACAGATTCATATGTTGCTCCGATATTTTATTATGCTATATTTGCTGTTGTTATTATGATTAAACCTGTTAATAATCAGTTATTTTATTTGCTGTTAATTCCAATGCTCTATAGAATGTTCAATACAATGGATGCAATGCTTGGATATAAAACTGATGAATTGATCAATATCGGTTTTTTCCCTGCAAAAATAGATGATGTTCTCAATTATATTCCTTCAAGAATTGCAGGAATCTATGTTGTCATTTCTGCATATCTGCTTAAATTGGATGGTAAAAACAGCTATAAAATAATGAGAAGAGATGCAAGAAACTGTCCTTCACCAAATTCAGGTTATACCATGGCAACAACTGCAGGAGCTCTTAATATTCAGCTGATAAAAAAAGATACCTACATTTTAGGTGATGCCAACAAAAATATTGAAAAAGAAGATATTTCAAAGGCAGTCAGTCTGTCTAAATTAACAATTATTTTATTTACTTTAACAGTATTGATTTTATTAACATTAATCTATGTGATAATATGAAAATAGCCATTATATCTGTTTCAAACAAAGGTCTAGAGTTAGCATTGACATTAAAAGAGAAATTGGATAAAGATTCAACTGTAATTAAATGTGATTTATTCCATAAAAATGTTAAAAAATATATTAAAATAGCATTTTTTGAATATGATGCTATAATTGCCATTATGGCTTCAGGAATCTTAATCAGGTCAGTTGCACCATACATTGAATCAAAAGTCAGTGATCCTGCAGTATTAAACATTGATGACAATGGTAATTTTGTAATATCAACACTGTCCGGACATTTGGGAGGAGCAAATGCACTGGCTGATAAAATAGCAGATCTTATTGATGCAACACCTGTAATTACTACTTCAACTGATGTTAACAGAAAGCTGGGAATAGATGTTTTGGCAAAAGATCTTTATCTTTCAATTGATGATACAAAAGAAATTTTATATTTTAACAAGGCAATTCTTGAAAATGAAAAAATCACATTTACATTAAATCCTGAAAAAGATTATGTTTATTTAAAGGATTATCTGTCAAAAAATACACTTGAAATACATGTTTCATTCAATTATTCTTCAAATGTTAATACAGATGAAATTCATGTCGAATTGGATAAACATAAAATTGTTTTAAAGGAAAAAAAACTTGTTGCAGGACTGGGCTGCAAACGTGGAAAGAAGTGCAGTGACATTTATAATGGGCTTAAAAAATCAATAAATTATTTAAATATTGATATTTCACGCATTAACATGTTATCCTCAGCAGAAATTAAAAAGGATGAGAAAGGTATGATTGATTTATCAAAAAAATTATCAATTCCTATTAATTTTGTTGAATTGGATAAACTGAAACTGTTTGAATCAAGAGACATTCAAAAGTCAGAATTCGTCAAATCAAAATTCGGAATTTATGGTGTCTGCGAGCCGTCAGCATTGATAACAGCAGGTTTTGATTCAAAATTAATTTATAAAAAAACTTCATACAATGGCGTTACAATAGCAATTGCCTGTGAAAAATAGTTAAAAATAAAAAAAGTAAAATTAGATAGATTCTAATTTAGATAGAACTTCCCAAATTAAAGTTCTTGCGTGTACTGGTATATTAGGATCATTACTGATTTCATCTAATTTTCCTAAGACAGTACTTATTCTTACAGATTGATCCTGTTCGTCGTCTTTTAATAATGCGCTAGAATCACTAGCAGCTTCTCTGATATTACGAGGAACAGTGTTGTTATCTGCGATATATTCAAGAATTTCACATACTTCATCAATTTGATTACTCATACAACTCCCTCCAAAATAAATTAAATAAATAAAAATTAGTTAATTATATATGATATTTGTACACTATCTCTTTAAATATTTTGTGGTAATTCGAACAATTTTTTAGTAGAAAAATTTATATTAAATTAAATTGAATTATTATACATGTCAGACATAAGCAAAACAACTATAAATTTACCTAAGGATTTGAAAAAAGAATTAAAAAAAATAGCTATTGATGAAGATACTTCTTTATCCGGTTTAATCTTAAAAATGATTGAAGAAGGATTAGCTAACAGAAATAAAAGTGATGTAATTTCAGATGAAGATTAATTATATATCTTCAACTGAATTTAACATAAATGTAATAAATTGAGTTTTTGCAGACTCTTCAACAAAAACTGCAAGAGATTCAGCTTCTTTTAAGTTTTCACCAACGCAAATCACACCATGATTTTTTAAAACTAAAACATCACTGTCTCCAATTCCTTTACTTGCACTTTCAGCAAGTTCACTGCTTCCAGGTTTTTCATATTCAATTGATGGCAGGTAAGGTTTTTTTATTTCTCCAAAACCTTCTAATCTTTTGATTTTTTTATCTGAAAAAGCAAATCCTGTTGCATATGGAGAATGTGTATGCACTATAGCATTGACATCATCTCTTTTTTTATATATTTCAAGATGCATATTCACTTCAGATGAAGGTTTTCCGTCAGATAATATGTTTCCGTCAAGATCAATCAGCACGATATCTTCCGCTTTCAAACCTGCCAGTGATTTTAATGTTGGAGTAATAGCAATGATGTCTCCGCTGGCAGCATTAATTCTGGAACTGATGTTTCCAGATTTTCCTGAAATTAAATTTTTATTATAAATATTATTACCAGTATCAATTATTTCCTGAATATATTTTTTCATATTATACCTCTATAAGAATTTGAAATGCTTATATTTTCCTTTATGAATAACCGGAACTTCAGCAGGAGTCGGTTCAATATTGTGAATCTTCTGAAAGCTTGTCTGAGTCTGAAAAGTTCCTGAATTGATTAAATGAATTCCATTGAATTTTCTGTATGAGTTAACGTGAATATGTCCTGTATGAAGAATATCAGGCACTTCCTCGATAACAAGATAATCTTCAAGTTCTGATGCTAACGGTGTTCTTTCACCATATATAGGTGCAAGATGTCTTTTTTGGAGAAGTTCTTCCATTAAAAGATCACTTTTTTCGTATGTAAATTCCTTAACAGCCATAACAAGATCGTCAAAACTACGTCCGTGATAAATTAAAACGTTGATTCCATCTAATGATACTACACCAGGATTGGAAATGAATTCAACATTATCCAGTTCATACAATGCCTTAGCATATTCTTCAGGAACAGCTGGCTGCGGTTCTGCAACTCTTGATGCGTCGTGGTTTCCAGGAGCAATGATAATTTTAATATCGCTTCTGATATTTCCTAAAAATTTAGCTGCTTCATTATACTGCTGTGTAATGTCTTTAATAGCAAGTTCCTGTTCCTGATTTGGATAAACTCCGATACCGTCTACAATATCTCCACCGATAATGAGATATTTAACGTCTTCAGCTACTCTTCTCTGTTCTTCGGTACCGAAATCACAATTAATCCAGTCAATAAATCTTAGGAATGCATCTTCCTGGAATGTAAGACTTCCAATGTGAATATCTGATAGGAATACAATACCAAAGTCCATTTCTTTATCCGGAACCCTTAAAACACCAGGATTTATGATCTGCTGACCAAATCCGAAGTGTCTGTCATCACTCTTGTTAGCGATAACTCCTATAACTTCATCTCTGACAAGCTTTTCGGCTTCTGCAAAGAGCTCTTCATTATTTTGTGAAAATAAAATGGACATGCTTCCTGTATCGTCTTCAAACTCGACAATCTTATGACCATTTTTACTTGATCTTATTTCACGAACCATTACAATCAGACTTAAACTGTCCATAGAATCATCGATATCGGCGATTTTTGTATAATTTCTAAGCTCAGGCCTTTTGGATAGAATCTTTTCCAATTTTTCATATCTGCTTTTAAAGTAAGCAATAAGGTTTTCAAGCTCTCCGCTGGTGTATGATTTCTTACTCATATCCTGGATAATCTTAAAGTCATATGTTGCATTGATTTTTTGCTCATTTCTTTTAAATTTGATTTTTTCATCTTTAACTGTTTCACTAGCCTCTACAATAGTTTGATTAACATATTTTTCAGGTTTGTCACTTTCTTTTTTAAGATTATCAATTGATGTTGGTTTAACTGTTTTCGGTTGTTCTTTTTGTTCAACGGTCTTTGGTTGTTCAGTTGAAGGTTTTATTTCTTTTTTTGGTTTAACGTTTTGTGGTGTTTGTTTTATAGGTTTTTTAATCTCCGGTTTAACTTCTTGAGATTTATCAACTGCATTATCGTTTGTCAATGTTTTTTGATTTGTATTGTCAGTTTTTGTAGTATTTCCTAAAAGTTCATTGATAGTTTCACCGCTTACAGATACTAAATCTTTTGATGTAAACTTATCACCTTTTAACTTAACTATTAATGAAGATGCAAAATCTAAAGGATTTTCAGCATTAACAACAATATTATAAGCTTCTGGTGATAGGTTTATTCCTTTCTTTGCAAATTTTAATAGAATTTTATTAGTTGACATATTAATCAAATTTTTAATTTTCTATGTTAATAAACTTTGAGAATTTATATTTTTAATTTCAAGTTAAGACATGTAATATTGTTTTTTCATAGGTATATTTATTATATATTAAAAATAAAATTTAAATTATTATAGTATATTGTTATTATAATTAAGTAATGATTGTGATAAAATGGCGAATAAAATAGTTAGAATTATTTTAATTGTTGTACTATTTATTGTATTCTTTGAGTTAGGGCTATTCGGTTCATATACTATAGTTACTTCCGAAGCACCTAATATTCAGGGATTGATAGATATGCAAATATCAAAGATAACAGGTATTTTCAGTCCTGATAATGTCAATCAGATATTAGTTAAAGATCCTACTCCTGTATCTATTTCAAATAAAAAAGATGTTGCTCTGAAGCTGGAGGAACTGTCGAAGGTAGATGGAGTGAATTATGAATCTATCAATGTATCTACAACTGAAGATCCTGATAATTCCGAGTTTAATGTTACTATTGAAGCTTTAGGTTATGCTTCACCTAACTCAACTTCTGGTCAAATTGTTATAAGTCAGGACCCTTCATTTAAGATTATAGCTAAGGGTACTGCTTCTTATAAGGGAACCGGATTATTGGTTGATAGAGATTCCGTTACAATAAATTCAGTATTAAAACTTTACTAGTGATTATATGATTAATGTTATAGGTATTGGTCAAAATAGAGAAAATATGACTTTGGGAGCTGTTAAAGCTATAGAAGAGTCCGATGTAATTATTGGTTATAAAAAATATATTAACCAAATTGATGATTTAATAGTCGGTAAAGAGATTATTAAAAAAGGAATGGGCGATGAAATAGCTAGAGCTGAAATGGCAATTCAGAAAAGTTTAGACGGCCAGACCGTATCATTAATTAGTTCCGGAGATCCCGGCGTTTTTGGAATGGCAAATGTATTGTATCAGATTGTAAGCAAATATGACAATGTGGAAATCAAGGTTTATCCCGGCGTTTCTGCACTTAATTACGCTTCATCCAAACTTGGAGCGCCTCTGCATGATTTTGCTGCAATCAGTTTAAGTAACATTTTAACCCCTTTGTCTGAAATTGAAAAAAAATTAAGATATGCGCTTGAGGCCAATTTGATTGTAGCGATATATAATCCTATAAGCAAAACACGTAAAGAACCGTTCAGACGCTTTAAACAGTGTGTATTAGAGATTAAAGGAGAAGATGCATTAATTGGAATCGTTGACAGTACATATGAACCTGCAAAAGAGACAATTGTTAAAGTAAAGGATTTAACAGAAGACATTGTCAACATGTCATGCACATTAATTGTCGGCAATGACCTAACTTATATTCAGGAAGGAAAACTTATTACTCCAAGAGGCTATGTTATAAGGTCTAAAATTCATCCGTTGTCACAAAATCATTACGAAAAATTCTTGAATGGTGAAATCGCTCACGGACCTAATAGGGAATGCGATTATTATCCATGTCACTATGAAGGCCAATACTGTGATTTCTGTTATTGTCCATTTTATCCTTGCGGAGACTCTTCAACAGGCGGTGAATGGATTAAAGGCAAAGATGTTTGGAACTGTAAAGATTGCATGTGGTTACATGAAAAAGAAAGCGTTGAATATTTAAGAGAGCCTTTGGAAGATATTTTAGAAGAAGTTGAAGATTTAAAAACTAAGAAAAAGACTTTATTAAAACTAAGAAGAGCATGTTTGTTAAAAACTAATCCAAAAGATCTTTAGGTGAATTTAATTGTCAATCAAAAATTTATTAATTGAAATGAAAAATCTGTCAGAACTTATGGTTGATTTAGCTTACTCAGCAATTTTATTCAACAGTAAAGCAGCAGCAGAAGAAGTTATTGCTCTAGAAAATGAAGTTAATGCAATGAATTATGAAATCAAAAAAGAGTCACTGGTGGCAGCCAGGTCTTATGAAGATGCTGAAAAATTAACAGCACTTTTAGAAATTGCAGAAGCTGCTGAAAGTATTGCAAATGCAGCTAAAGATTTGGCTGATTTAGTGATTACCGGTTTTAAACCGCACCCAGTATTCAAAATGGTCATGGAAGAATCCGACAAAAGCATAGTTAGAGTTGTAGTCGATGATACCTCCGACCTTGCAAATAACAGTTTAGGAGATTTACTGCTTGTAAATCGTACAGGAATGAGAGTTATTGCTATTAGGAGAGGAACATCCTGGATTTACGGTCCGGATAAACACACAACCATTTTACCAAATGATACATTAATTTTAAAAGGAACAGAAGCTGGAGCAGACTTATTGGAAAAATTGGCTGCAGGAGCCTGTTCTCTAGAAGATATTCCAGAAGAATTAGAAGATGAAGATTAAGGTGATTAAATGATAATAGGTAGTGATATTTGTGAGAGAAAAACAGAAGAAGATTCGCAGTTCACTATCTACTTCAGCGTTCGCTGATTTTTATAATGAACATAAATCCATTATAAAAGAAGGATTGATCGCCCTTTTAATCTGTGCTATAGGAGATTTGTGCGCAGGTGTAATCTTAGGCAGAATGACCTTTTTCCTTGAAACATTTCCTGGCCTTTTAGTTATTGTTCCGGGAGCTATCGGTATGAGGGGAAATATTTTCGGTTCATTCGCTTCAAGACTTTCAACTAACCTGCACATAGGTTTAATATCTCCCCAGTTCGAATTTTCAAAAGATTTAAATCATAATATATTTTCCTCTTTTGTTTTAACATTGGTTTTATCCATCTTTTTAGGAATTGTTGGAAAAATATTCTGCATGCTTATGCATTCACCTTCAATGGAACTGATTGATTTTATACTGATTTGTACAATTGCAGGTCTGATTTCAAATGTGATTATGCTTCCGATTACCATGTTCGTTTCATTTAAAAGCTTTGAACATGGATGGGACCCGGACAATATTACAAGTCCGATTATTGCAGCTTTCGGTGATCTGTTTACATTACCGGCTATAATATTATCAACCTATGTTTTAGTGGCTTTGAATTTTAATTTTATTGTAAAGGATATTGTTCTTGTAATAATGCTAATCGCCGTTTTAGTCAGTTTCATATACTGCTACAGACTGTCTTATGAGACAAAAACCATACTGAAGCAGTCTACTCCGATTCTGCTTTTATGTTCCTTTTTAGGAGGTTCAGCAGGTGGAATCCTGAACAGTTCAGTTGAAACATTGCTGACAAATCCTAGTTTACTTACATTAATCCCGCTATTTTCAGGAGAAAGCGGCAGTCTGATAAGTATTTTAGGTGCCAGATTATCTTCAGGACTTCACTCCGGTCTGGTGGAACCGTTTAAAAGACCGCAAGGTGAAGCAGTACATAATTTCATTATATCCTATATTTTAGCAATAATGATTTTCCCTGTAATTGGTATTCTAGCAGAAGTGTCTTCAGTATTATTTAAGGTGGCTGGGGTAGGCTTTGATAAGATTATTGAAATCAGTACATTATCAGGGATTATTTTAGTAACTGTTATGGTATTTGTTGTCTATTACATATCAACAATATCATATAACAATAATCTGGACCCTGATAATATTGTAATACCAATTTCAACAAGTGTTACTGATTCCATTTCAAGCCTGATTCTGATATCAGTTTCATTACTGCTTTTAGGCGTACTTATTTAGTACCATGCCTTTAATATTAAATTGCATTCGTTTGTCGTGAAATAGTCATAATTCAAGTCATTTATCTTAAACGTTTTTGGTGTTGAAATCAGTACAGCCTTGGCGTTGGCCTTGTTAAAGTGAACAAATACAACAGCACTTGTATCGTCATAAAAATTGATTTTATCGTTTAGATAAATAATCTCAGAGCTTGGACTTTCCCAAAATCTGGCCTTAACGACCCTTGTTGTGTCGACCATATATTTCAGATTGCTTTTTTCATCCTTATCTATTATAAGATAATAGTTTGTCTTTTTCAGATTTCCCTTGAATATTTTGAAGTAATTGCAGCTGTGAGAGTTCTGTTTGTGGCCATGATTGCATTTTCCTTCATTCTGAAAGTCTTTTATAACAAACTTTTTGAAAAAGTCACATTTAACAAGCCTGTTTACCGAGTATATATTTTCGCTTTCACTGTCATCGCCAATTTTTACACTTGAAATGCCACTGGACTTCGGAATCAGTTCCATAGATGTTTTAACTTTTGAGCCGAATATTTTTTCAGATACCAGCTTTTTATAGTTTTTACCAAGAGTGCTGAATTTTTCATATGAAACGCTGTTTGGAATGATTTCGTCGTGTTCATTAACAATTGCAAGACCAGGTGTTCCCTTTTTATATTCATTCCAGTTTTGCGGAACTCCAGGATTGTTAATTAAATTGTCGATAACTTCTGAAATCATCAGTTCTGTATTTTCTCTTTCAGTTGCTTTAACAGCCTTTTGAGTTATGTTTTCAGATAAATTCAAAACGATTCCTGCAATCATTAATATGACTATTAAAACAATTGCAACTTCAATGACTATATTTCCTCTGTTATCCATTGTCTTCACCGCTTAATCCGTATTTTTTCCTGTGCGAACTGTCTAAAATCAGACTGTTGATGTCGGTTTTGTCCATTTTCTGGCCAGTATAGTGATCATGAAAAACAACATGGTCAGAACAGGAAATTGAATCATTTAATAGGGGCGTATGGGTCTGTATAAACGTTTCCATACCATAGTGAGGACATTTTCCTTTCCCTTCAAGACGGCAAAGATAACAGCTTCCGTCTGCACTTTCATGATAATATCCCTTATCAAGACAATCCTTTAAGACTCCTGGATCTCCGTGGTGAATGTAAGGATCATAAGGACATTTCTGGATTTTCAAAGGAGAAGTTGCAAAAAGATATGAAAATGGAGAGTCAAGATTTCTCAGCTTCAGGTACCTTGCAAGGGCGTTCTTGTAATGGATTTTATCACCCTGTACATATATTCCAGAGGCCGCAGTTAGTATTGCAGGAGGCAAAGGGTCTCTAAGCCCTTCTATAGAAACATTCTTTTCAACAATCTTAAAATACCTGTTTGAATTCTTTTTTATATTCAGCTTTACCTTAAACAGAACTTTCCATGGCGTATCCGTACTTTCAACCGATACAGGCTCGGACTGTATCACCACATCGTATTTCTGTTCAAATTCTTCGTTTTTTGCTTCCAGCTTTTTATTTAAGTTCTTTTTAATCTGGTCTTCACTGTCAAACAGCTTGAAAGTGTGATAAACTTTATCGCATGCATCTGCCATTGAGTCTCTTCCCAGAACTTCGATATTGTTAGCATAGTCGTCAACAATATATTTGAAATTGTCATTTTCCTGAGAATCAATATTTTGATTTTCAATGTAATTTAATGAAGTAAAAACAAAAATAGAAAGCAATAACAATGTTGTTATCAGAATAACTGTTGTTCCTAATATTAAATTTCCGTTTGAATCGATTTTCATTATTTTAAATATGGGTTGAAATTATAAATTTATTGTTGAAGTGCGACTGTATGATTTTGTGTTATTATGTATTAATTTTTTTAATTTTTTCGAAAATAAGTAATAAAAAAAATACTTATTTATATTATTTAAGATAAATTATACTTATTGAAAATATATGGAGGATTTACATGTCAGATACTGTAAGAACATGGCGTCATATACAACAAAGATACAATCTTATAGGTTCTAAATGTAACACCTGTGGTGAAGTTTTCTTCCCATCTCGTGTAGTTTGTCCTAATTGTAGAAGAAAAGGAGATCTTGAACCTTTCCAATTTTCAGGAAAAGGAAAAATATATACTTATTCAGTAATCAGATCAGCACCTGATGACTTTAAAAAATCAGCTCCTTATGCTGTAGCTGTAATTGAACTTGAAGAAGGTGCAAAATTAACAACTCAACTTGTTGATTGTGATGTTGACAGTCTTGAAATCGGTGACGATGTAGAGATGGTATTTAGAAGAATCAGAGAGGATGGAAAAGACGGAGTAATCTCCTATGGATACAAATTCAAAGTTATCAAATAATTCTGCTGTAATACTAGTAAGCCACGGTAGTACTCTACCATTTGCTGAAGAGGTATTTACAGAAATCAAAGAAAAATTTATCAAAAAATCAGGAATTGCAGCTGAAATTGGTTACATGAAAGTATCCGAGCCAACCATTGCAGGAGCAGTTGAAATTTTAAAGGATGAAGTCAAAGATTTGGATAAAATCATTGCTCTTCCTGTATTTTTGGCTCCGGGAATTCACACTAACATTGACATTCCGCAATTACTGGGTTTAGAACCTCTTGAAGTCGACCCAAGATGTCCTGATGGAAATTATCCGCCGGAACATTACTTGTCAATTGCAGACGATGTTGACTTTGATGGTGAAATTAAGCTGTTAAGCTCAATCGGTCCAAGGGATGAACTTTTAGACATAATTGATAAAAGAATAAATGAGGCATTGTCAGAGTCCAAATTGGAAGACGATGCAAAAACCGGAATTTTACTTGTAACTCACGGTTCCAGATTAAACTACAACAAGGAGTTTGCAACAGCTTTATACAACAAGTTTGAAAAAACCTGTGAGCTGCCGTCCAGTTTCGGATTTATGGAATTGTGCGGACCTAGCATCCCTGAATCAATCAACAAATTAGTTGATGAAAACGATTTGGAAAGACTGGTCGTCGTTCCGGTATTCATTGCTCCGGGAATGCACACAACTCATGATATTCCACACATACTTGGATTTTTAGAGGAACATGAACATTCACATGACCACTCTCACAGTCACGGACACGGACATGGTCATGACCACACTCATGATTTGACTCCTGTTGACTTTGACGGGGAAATATTATATCCTGAGCCTATCAAAGCGGATGATATACTAATTGATATTTTAATTAAGATGATAAACGAGGCGGAATAGCTTCGTATATTTTTTTGAAAAATTTTTCAATCAAGATAACTTAAATGAATTTAACTTAAAATTTAATAATAATTTACTTAACGGAAGATAATTATGGCTGATAAAAAAACAGGAATTTTACTTTTAAGCCACGGTTCCAGATTGGACGATGGTGAAGAAGTTATTAAAGCTTATAAAGAAATGTATGTAGAAGAATTTCCGGACATGCCTGTAGAATACGGATTTATGGAAATCAGAAAACCAGGTATTCCAGAAACCATTAACAAATTAACTTCAGAAAACGATTTGGACAGAATTATTGTAGTGCCTGTATTTGTAGCACACGGTTTACATACCAAAAGGGACATACCTGGATTATTAGGTATTGAAAGTGATTTTGACCCTGAATCAATCGGTGGACACGGACATCATCATCACCACCATCACGACCACGACCACGGACATGATCATGATGACCACCATCACGGACATCATCATCACCACCATCATGACCACGATGAAGAAACATTCGAATTTGATGGTGAAATCGTTTTAACCGATCCATTAGGAATTGATACACGTTTATACGAGATTATTAAAGACAGAGTTTCAGACGCTTTATAGTCTGAAACATATTTTTACTTTTTTTGTTAAAATTTATTTATTTTAAAATCAATATTTATATTCATGACTCTATTAGTCTCAGATATTGGTGAAAAGGAATTGGTCAGATATATAATTGCCAATTCTCGTGATATTACTCCTGACGATACTGCAATTACTAATATAGACTCCGGAAATTTAATTTCAACATGTGACATGCTTATCCAGTCAAGACACTTTCCGGCCAGTATGCCTTATTTTGAAATGGGATTTAAATCAGTCACTGTTAATGTAAGCGATTTGGCTGCAATGGGAGCTAAACCATTGGGATTTCTTTTAGCTATTGCACTTCCTAAAGATTTGGAACTGGATAACTTTAAAGAGATTATGGAAGGGGTTTTCAAAGCCTGTGATTATTATCAAATTCCACTGATTGGCGGAGATACCAATGAGGCATCAGAAATTATTATAACCGGAACAGCTCTTGGAACATGTGACAGGCCATTAATGAAAGATACCTACAGTCATGGTGATTTAATTGCGTTAACAGGTAAAATAGGTCTTGCCGCTTTGGGTTTTGAAATTGATGGGTTCGATAATATATATGTAAAAAAGGCTTTAAAGCCTGAAGCTCGCATTAATGAAGGTTTAATTTTAAAGGATTATGCATCATCTGCAACTGACATTACCGATGGACTTGCTAGCGAGTTATATGAAATTAAAAAGGACGGATTTGGATTCATGATTCATGAAGAGCTTTTTGATATCTCAGATGAATATAAACAGATTGCAGATGAACATGATTTGGATTACCTGGATTTGATTTTACATGTAGGGGAAGATTTTGAATTGCTGTTTACCATATCTAAAGAGAATTTTGAGAAACTGCCGATTGATTGTATGGTAATTGGTGAGGTAACTGATTCTGATGTTATTGAACTGACACTTGAAAACGGATTTGTTGAAAAAATAAAAAATAAAGGCTATGAACATTATGTTAGTGAGTAATGAGTTATATAAAAAAAGTTCTAAAACACAAAAGATAAGATGTGAAATTTGTGCAAATTACTGTAAAATAGCGGATGGTAAAGTAGGTATTTGTAAACAGCATAAAAACATTAACGGGGAGCTATTTGATGAATCATACGGTATAGTATCATCTTTAAGTCCTGATCCTATTGAAAAAAAGCCTTTAAACAAATTTTTACCCGGAACTTTTACATATTCTATTGGAGGTTTTGGATGCAACATGACATGTTTGCACTGCCAGAACTATATGATATCACAGGAATATGATAAAAATCAAAGAGGCATTAAGATAACTTCAGAAGCGATTGTGGAAAATGCACTTAAATATAATTGTGAGTCAATTGCTTGGACCTATAATGAACCTACGATACACTTGCCATTCAACAAGAAAACTTCACTTATGGCAAAGCGTGAAAACCTCAAAGTAATCTATGTAAGCAACGGGTATTTTTCCGACAGATCCCTTGAAGAGGTTCTGACATTTGTTGATGCATTCAATATAGACTTGAAATCCATGTCTTGCGATTTCTACAAAAAAGTCTGCGGTGCGGATTTGGATATTGTTCTGGATAATATAAGAAGGATTTATCTTGAAGGCAAGCATCTTGAAATTACCAATCTGATTATCAATGATTATAATGATTCACTTGATGAGATTATTGAGCTATGTGATTTTGTTGTTGATGAATTGGGTCCGGAAGTGCCTTTACATTTTTCAAGGGCTTTTCCATACTACAAGATGAATGACATTTCACCTACACGACCTGAGATACTTTTTAAGGCTAGGGATATTGCGCTGGAAAAAGGAATTAAGAATGTTTATCTTGGAAATATTTAGGTGATGGTTAGGCAAATGGTGTTTGCCCAGATTAATGTTTTCAATTGCACAAAGAATGCAACACATTAAAATTCCAGCTAAACTTATTTTTTTTTTGTAAAAATAAGCCATCACTTTGAAAACTATAAGCTGGCTTTGATTCATTTTCAAAGATTAATCAGAAATGCTTTTATATCCAAAGCTGATAGCAACATTGAATATAAGTGACTGCTAAAAAAATAATGCTGTCCAAAAGCATTTCTACCATCAATTCACCTCCTTTAGGAGGATAAAATTTAGTTGTGTATTTTATCAATTTGGAATCTCTCCTAATTTTAGTGAATTTTTATAAGTTCCAGCATTATATAATTATTACTTATTCTATATAAAGTATTACTTTTTAATTTAATATTAAATTATTTATATTAAAAAAATATATTTAATAATAGTTGTGTATGGAAATTCAATTTGGTTTCCAATTAATAATTGTTAGGGTTCAATTTTAACCCTACTTTTATTAAAGTACTTTTTTTCAAAATAAGATTATAATAAAAAATAAAAAAAGAATTTAAAAATCAATTGATTGATCTTTTTGTAGAGGATGTCCGTTCCATGCCTGCATGCTTGTCCATTCGGCAAATGGAGCTGTCCAGAATGCATCACTGGCATCAAGGCCTAATGCTGCAAATATTGTACAGCAGAAATAAAGACTTCCTGTGTTGATATCGTTTTCTGCAATGTCGGTCTGTGAACCGTTCAATCCAAGAAGCAACCATCCGCTGCTTGAAAAGTTCTGATTTTCAGCAAACTGCTTTTTGAGGACTTCTGTCAGTGCAGACCTTACCTGTGCCGGATTAATATTTCTCGGCAGTATTTTCAATAGTGCAGCCTGTGAAAGTAAATGGAAAACTCCACAACGGTAACCCATGCAGCTTCCTATAAGAGGATAAGTTCCTTCAGGTGAGATGGTTCTTTCCAATTGTGATGATAATCTTGATGACCTCATCAGCTGTACGTCCAAGAACTCACCGTCGTTTATTCCGTATTTCCTCATTACTTTTAAAATATCATTAAGCATAGGATGTATTACCATACTGTTGAAGTATCCTGATGCAAACTCTTCACCGTCAGAGTATATTCCGTCTCCTATATATAATTCGTCTCTGAATTTACGAACACCGTAGCTTAAACGTTCTTTATCACATTCTCCGGTAAATTCCAAAAGAGCAGCTTCAATCATTGAAGTAAACAACAGCCAATGATTTTCATATGGAGCAATTATTCTTGTATTTTTAAGTTCACGGATAATTCTTGCCTGATCATCCATTTGTAAATTGAGCCAAATTTGATTTTTAGCTCTGAGTAATCCTTGAGCAAATAAAGCAACATCAACTAAAGACTGTTTAGGTTCAACAATAAAAATGTAATCGTTATTGTTAGGGTTAACTGCATTTGAGATAGCCTTTTTTGTCACCTGAATATATTTTTCACGGACAATTCCTTCTTCTGAGCTATCTGGTCCTAACTCCAACCATGGAGCAATTCCATTGAATACCCGTGCAAAAGCCTCAAGATATGAGAATTTCTGTCCTTCAAGGCTAGGAGATTCATAAGGCATATTTTTCCTTAATGAACCTTTTGCCAGGTTACTTAAGACTGGAAAAGTTATCTTTTGTAATGTTGAAACCCAGAAAATCCTATCATCCCAAACAGGGCCTTCCTCTTCAATAATAGGTTCTTCCTTTTTTCTTAGTTTATTCAAAAATGAGCTCATAATATTATTTTGGAATACATTATATATAAATTTAAAATATTGAAAAAAATCTGAATTTTCGAAATAAAACGAACTTATATATTTTAAAAAATATATATATTTATCATTATTAAGAGGTTAAAAATATGCCAACAATGTCTGAAAAAATATTAGCTAGAGCATCCTGTAAGGATAATGTTGAAGCTGGTGATATAGTTATAGCTGATATTGATGTAGCAATGACTCATGATCTAACCGGACCTCTTTCAGTAGAATCTTTTGAAAAAATAGGAGCTGAAAAAGTCTGGGATTCATCAAAAATTGTCATTCCGTTTGACCATCAAGTTCCAGCAGACTCAATTGATTCAGCAAACAATCATATTGTCATGAGAGAGTTCGTTAAAAATCAGGGCATTGAACATTTTTATGATGTCAATGCAGGTGTATGTCATCAGATTCTTCCTGAATTGGGTCATGTTGTGCCTGGTGAGGTAATTGTAGGTGCAGATTCTCATACATGTACTCATGGAGCTTTAGGTGCATTTTCCACCGGTATAGGTTCAACTGACATGGCAATGGTATTTGCTGAAGGAAACTTATGGTTTAAAGTGCCTGAAACAAACAGATTTGAGATAACAGGCAAGTTAAAGGATAATGTTTATGCAAAAGATGTCATTTTACATATCATTGGCCAGATGGGTGCTGACGGTTCAACATATAAGGCCTGTGAATTTGCAGGTGAAACAGTCTCTGATATGAGCATTTCAGACAGGATGGTTTTATGTAATATGGCTATTGAAATGGGAGGAAAAACCGGTTTGGTGGAACCTGATAAAAAAACTATTGAATATGTTGAAAAACGTTCCAACAAGCCATATAAAGTATTCAAGACAGATTTGAATTCCTCTTCTCTTAATATAATTGACGTTGATGTAAGTGATTTGGAACCTCAGGTGGCTTGCCCTCATAATGTTGATAATGTAAAGCCTGTAAGTGAAGTCGACCAGGAAATAGATCAGGTATTTTTAGGATCCTGTACAAACGGCAGATTATCTGACCTCAGGGATGCTGCAAAAATATTGAAAGGCAAAAAAGTAGCTAAAGATACCAGAATGCTGGTGATTCCTGCATCACGGGAAGTTTATACAAATGCTCTTGATGAAGGACTGATAAAGATATTTGTCGAAGCAGGAGCCCTTGTTTCTGCTCCTTGTTGCGGTCCGTGTCTTGGAGGCCACACTGGTATAATAGGTCCTGGAGAAGTAAGTCTTTCCACTTCAAACAGGAATTTTAAAGGCAGACAGGGTTCTCCTGACGGTAAAGTATTCTTATCTTCAGCGGCTGTTGCTGCAGCTTCAGCTATTGAAGGAAAAATTGTTGCACCGGAGTGATATTGTGAAAGGAACAGCATGGAAATTTGGAAATGATATAGACACAGATATAATCGTTCCTGGACGATATTTGATTTACACTGATGAAGAAAGATTAGCCCAGCATTGTATGGAAGGATTGGATGCTGAATTTGATAAAAAATGCAAAAAAGGGGATTTCATTGTAGCCGGAAGGAATTTCGGTTGCGGATCTTCACGTGAACATGCTCCAATTGCACTTAAAGGTGTTGGAGTAGCGGCTGTCATTGCCGAGTCCTTTGCAAGAATATTTTACAGAAACGCTACAAATGTTGGAGTTCCGCTTCTTGAAGCTCCGGGAATAAGTGAACTGGTTGAAGACCAGGAAGAAATAGAAGTGGACATGGATAAAGGCTTGATAACTAATAAAAATGGAGAATCAATTACATTTAAAAAGTTACCTCCGTTCATGTTAGAGATTTTAGAGCAAGGTGGTTTGATTGAGTACCTCAAAAACAAAAGATAAATATCAGATAGCTGTAGTTCCAGGTGATGGAATAGGAAAAGAAGTAATGGAAGCTACACTTTTTGTTTTGGATAGTTTAGGTATAGATTTTGATTATGCTTATGGTGAAGCCGGTGACGAATGCCTTGAAAAAACAGGCACAGCACTGCCTGGTGAAACCTTAGATATTATACGCAATGCCGATGCATGCTTATTCGGAGCGGCAGGCGAAACTGCAGCTGACGTTATTGTTAAGATACGTCAGGAAATGAAAATGTTTGCAAACTTAAGGCCTGTTAAGGCATATCCGAATACAGATGCCCTGTCAGATGATATTGACTTTATGATTGTGCGTGAAAATACAGAAGGAATGTATATAGCCGATGAAGAGGAATATACTGATGAAGGCGCAGTGGCAAGGCGTATCATTACAAGAAAAGCTGAACAACGTATTATTGATTATGCATTTAACTATGCACTTAAAAACAATAAGACTAAAGTTACAGCTGTTCATAAAGCTAATGTATTAAAGAAAAGTGACGGTCTGTTCAAGGAGATATTTTACGAAGTTGCCAAGAATTATCCCGATATCGAAACCGAGGATTTCTATGTTGATGCAACCGCAATGTATCTTATAACTCAGCCGGAAACCTTTGAAGTAATAGTTACTACAAACCTTTTCGGAGACATATTGTCCGATGAGGGAGCAGGTCTTGTTGGAGGATTAGGTCTGATTCCTTCTGCAAATATCGGTGAGGATGCTGCATTGTTTGAACCTGTACACGGTTCAGCACCGGATATTGCAGGTCAAGGTATTGCAAATCCGATAGCAATGATGCTTTCAGCCGTTATGATGCTGAGATACATTGGCGAGAATGATGCTGCAGACAGATTTGATGCGGCAATTTTAAAAGTATTAAATGATGCTAATATTTTAACCGGTGATTTAGGAGGCAATGCTTCCACTATGGAAGTTGCCGAAGCGGTTAAAAATAATTTATAAAAAAGTAATGGAGAAATAAATATGGATTTCAAAAAATTAACCAGAATGCAAATGGCAGCACTTTTTATCATATTCATTATGGTAGTTAGTGGGGTAGCAGGATTTTTACTTATCATATTCGGTTAAACAAATAAAGAGGTAGATAAAATGGCAAGATATGAAATTGCAGCAGTAGTTGCAGAATTTAATTATGACATAACCCAAATGATGTTGGAATTGGCTAAAGCAGAAGCTAAAAACAGAGGATGTGAAATTACCAAAGTGGTAGCTGTACCAGGAGTATTTGACATGCCTCTTGTAATTAAAAAATTATTGCAGAAAGATGAATACGATGCAATAATCACTTTAGGTGCAGTTATTGAAGGTGCAACAGACCACGATCAAATTGTAGCACAGCACGCTTCCCGTAAAATCGCTGATTTAGCACTTGAATATGATACTCCAGTAGCACTCGGTATTACCGGTCCTGGAATGACCAGAATGGATGCTCACAGACGTGTCAAAAACGCAAAAAGTGCAGTTGAAGCAGCTATTAAAATGTGCGACAGATTAAAAGAAATTTAGATGATTACATGGAAATCTTAAAACCAAATGAATTAAGAGAAAAATTTCAGGATCCATGGATTGCACCATATGAAAAAGTTTTGACCATGGTCGATGGCGATAAGGTTGAAATTGTAGAATATCATCCATGCATTTCAGGGTCTCATTGGTTATTGAATCAATACAGAAACAACTCAGAATTAATAGATTCAGCATACCGTGACGGAAACAAGCATGTTTACTTATGTCACACAGGCTGTGCTCCGCTTGACCTTAAAGCAAGTTTCAATGCTGCTGGAATTGATGAAATCGTTGTCGACGGCGATGAAGTTAAGGTAACTCACGCAGGTCTTGCAGGCGCAGGTGTTGGAGCCGGAATGTGCAGAGGTATGGGTGAAGGAGTTAAATACGTTGAGCTTATAGAAGTTGGTGGCGGTTCAAAAGCAGGAAAAGCTACTGTAGTCACTCCTAAACTTGAAAAAGTGGTCATTGGTGTTGATGATACTGATACAAAAGACGCCGGTGCTACATGGACTATGGCTCATAATTTAGGTGTTGAACTTGCAGGTGAAGGATTTGAATATCTTGACCATATTATAGTTCAATTGTATCCTCATAATCCTCATAAAACTCAAAACTGTGTTTCCATTGCATTGACTTTTGCAGTTGAAGAGTCTAAAAAACAAGTTCTGATTGACAGAGTCATTGAAATTCTTAAAAGGGATACCTTATCTGATAAAACAGCAATAGCTATTTTGGAAGGTCTGGACATTCCTGAAAAATTAAGGGAATATTCAATTGCTACAAAATCAGGAATGATAGATGTTGAAACTGCAGAAAGTGTTGCTGAAGAATTAAATATTCCTTTGATTGCCGTTACCGGTGAGCAAGGAAAAGTAGGAGCTCTTGCAGCTTTAGGTCTTTATAATGATGTTGAAGAAGCTGTAAAAGCTTATGATAAAAAATAATCTAAGAATATTTTCTTAGATTCTTTACTATTTTTTTTTAAATGTATAAATTAAGGAAATTGCCCTGTTCTGATCTTACGAATTGTTTTATGGCAGTATTGTTTCTATCAACAAAATCTATGTATATGTTGTGGCCGTTGTATGTGAAATTACAGTCACTAAATGTATTGTTGTAGTATGTTACTGTTTGGACTACCTCATCGTTAACTGCAATGTCATAGGTTGATTCGTCCCTGAATATTCCAAATGAATTTGCTACAGATTCGTTATCTATGAATACTTCAAAGTTGCATGCTTCCTTATCCCTTGAGGAAATTGTCAGCTTTTCAATAAGAGTTGCATTCTCATTGCTGCTTTCTAAATGGTGAAGCACTCCTACTCCTTCAAATATTTGATTTAAACGGCTATTTTGAATAACAGAACCTGTTTGAACATCCAATGCTTTTTTCACTTCATTAGGTAATCTGATAACGTCAGGTTCACCGCTACGGGTATCGTTTACAGTGTAAATTTCATTGTTGATTACCAGCGTATCGTTGGATTTTATACCAAGCGTCATCATGGCATCTGAAGGAAGCCTTATTTGCGAAGATTCATTTTCAATAGCAACATCAATTGTAAACGGTCCTCTTGCGGTAATTGCATTGTCTCTGGCGGTATTGTCAGCATAAATAATCAGGTTTCTTGAGTTTGGTTCAACTGACAGAACACCATTGTCAAAATGAGCGGAACCTATAAATGTTGAAATCATTAAAAGAAGGATGATTACTGAAATAATCATTGGAAAATGGATTCTGATAAAAGACCTGAACAGATTGGTCTTCGAAGTCTTTCTGAATATGACGATTGACTGTATAATAACTTTGACAGTATAGAAAACGGCTATTATAATTCCGATTATACTAAGAAGTATTGCAACAATCAATGGGATGTATCTGACATAGAATATTGTGAACAGTCCGAGAATGATTAGGGAAAGTCCCACAATTGCCATTCGAATGTAGTATCCGATGTCATCTATCATTGTCACTCTACCGTACTTGTTTGCACGGTTGATAATTGTTCTTACAACCTCATTAGCCATCAAATGCAAATCGGCCAATGGAGACATGTCATGCTGAATTGCACCAATGTCCACTTCCATAATTGAAATTCCCAGCACATCAGCATCAATAACGATTCCTACGTCAACACCATAGTCCTTTTCAAAATTAATTCTTTTTAAAACTTCTTTTTTTGCTGCAAACTGACCGCTTAAAGGCTGTTCAAATGAAATTTCCGGGAAAAAGAAATTAAGAAGCGGTTTTGCAGTTAGTTCAGTTACACGTCCGCTTTCACGGGCAAATTTAGTTTTTGTAATATCGGTTTTACCTTCAAGGATAGGCCTAATCATGGCTTCAACCTTATTGGAAGTCAGGTTATAGATATCTGCATCTATAAAGGCTATAATATCACAGTCTACCTTCTTATAACCTGTAAATAATGCTTCACCCTTTCCCTTGTTAACTTCATGGTTGATTACTTTTGCGCCTGCCTTTAAAGCTTCGCCTTCGGTATTGTCGCTTGATCCGTCATTGACAACAACGATTTCATCTACAAACGACACCTTTTTGATTACTTCAACGACTTTGGCAACAGTTTCTTCCTCATTGTATGCCGGTATAATAACTGAAACCTTCTGATATTTTTTAGGTTTTGCAGATTTTACACTGGCTAAAAGAAAAGTCAGAATAACTAAAAACCAATACACTAAATTCACCATACTTTTTTTAATTCATTTATAGGTATATTATAAATCTTATTTAAATAATGGCTTTTTTAAGGCAATATAATTATTAAAAATAACTATTCAAATTTTTTCACAGATTTATTTTTCTTGTAGTGTGATTATAAGTTTGTATAGGTTTTTATCTAATTTCAATACAAAATCCTAAATTTCCCCTTATGGTTTCCAGCGAAATGCTTAAATCATTTTCACACTAACATTATTATATTGTAAATTACAGGATTGAGAGATTGATGATAACTCAAACATTGGAAAAAGAATTGAATTTGTCTGATTGGCAAGTAAAAAGAGTAATCAAATTGATAGATGATGGAAATACCATCCCATTTATAGCAAGATACAGAAAAGATGTAACAGGTTCTCTGAATGATGAAACATTAAGGAAATTCGATGAACGTTTAAGATATCTCAGGAATCTTGAGGATAAAAAGGAAAAGGTTATCAAAAGGATTGATGAGCTTGGAAAATTGGAGGATGATTTAAAAAAGCAGATTTCAGATGCATCTACTCTGGTTGAACTTGAAGACATTTACAGGCCATACAAGTCCAAAAAGCAAACAAGAGCAACCAAAGCCCGTGAAAAAGGATTGGAACCATTGGCTCAGGTCATACTTGCTCAGGATGTTAAACAATCAATTAAAAAAATCGCTAAAGATTATGTTAATCCCAAAAAAGATGTAAACACTCCAGAAGAAGCAATTCAGGGTGCTCAGGATATTATCGCTGAGATAATTTCTGACAATTCTGACTTCCGTAGAAAAATCAGGAAAAATACTTACTTTACAGGCCAGATTACCTCAAAAGTTAAGGACAAGGAAATTTCAAATGAATATGACGTTTATCATAACTACTCTGAAAATATCAAAAAAATTCCTCCACACAGGATTCTGGCTATAAACAGGGCTGAAAATGAAGGTGTAATCAGGGTAAAGCTGGAATGTGACGTCAGTGATGTTTTAAGTTATCTTGAAAGGCATACCTTAAAAAATATCTCCAAAATTCCTGAAAAGATAGAATACAATCCCTACACTACTCCTGTTATCAGAGAGGCTATTGAAGATTCATATAAAAGGCTGATTTCTCCGGCTATCGAAAGGGAAATCAGAAACTATCTCACAGAAAAGGCAGAGGAAAAGTCAATTGAAGTATTTGCACAGAATTTGAATCAGGTATTGATGGAATCTCCTCTTGTCGGCAAAACTATTTTAGGCTGGGACCCTGCATTCAGAACAGGATGCAAACTGGCAATCATCGACGAAACAGGTAAAGTCCTAGATACTGCATTGATTTATCCTACAGAACCTCAAAAAAAGGTTAAGGAATCTATTGAAACTGTCCGTGATTTGATTGATAAGTATGACATCAACGTTATAGCTATCGGAAACGGAACTGCATCAAGGGAATCCGAAGAGATTGTAGCCAAAATAATCAGGGGAACAAATGTAGAATACATAATTGTTAATGAAGCGGGAGCGTCAGTATATTCAGCATCAAAATTGGCGGATGAGGAATTTCCGGATTTTTCAGAAGGTGAAAGGAGTGCGGTTTCAATTGCAAGAAGGCTTCAGGATCCTCTTGCTGAACTTGTAAAGATTGACCCTAAATCGATTGGTGTCGGACAGTATCAGCATGACATGAACCAGAAACAGCTTTCAGAGTCTTTGGACGGTGTTGTAGAGAAGGTTGTAAATGAAGTTGGCGTTGATTTGAACACTGCTTCTTACAGTCTTTTAAATCACGTATCTGGTATTGGAAAATCAACTGCAAAAAATATTATAGAGTATAGGGATGAAAACGGAAGTTTCACCAATAGAAAAGAACTTCTGAACGTTAAAAAGTTGGGTAAAAAAACATTTGAGCAGTGTGCAGGATTTGTTAAAATTGATAATCCTGACTATCCTCTGGACAACACTACAATTCATCCGGAATCCTATAGCGCTACTGAAAAGCTTCTGGATAAGCTTAACTATACAGTCAATGATATAGGTTCTGACAGTCTTAAACTTGATAATCTGGATTTAAAGGCCATTTCTGAAGAGCTTGATATAGGTCAGGAAACATTGAAGGATATTATCTCAGAGCTTAAAAAGCCAGGCCGTGATCCTCGTGAGGACATGCCAAAACCTATACTTAGAAAAAATGTCCTGTCAATTGAAGATTTGGAAATTGGCATGATAATGCAGGGAACAGTCAGAAACATTGTTGATTTTGGAGCTTTTGTAGATATTGGAGTTCATCAGGACGGACTGGTACATATTTCACAGTTGGTTGAAAATCAATATGTGAAACATCCTTTGGACATTGTCAGTGTTGGGGAGATTGTGGATGTTAAAGTTCTCGATGTTGATTTGTCCAGAAATAGGATAAATCTGTCAATGATTTTGTGAAAATATTGTAATTTTTATTAATGACTTTGAATAAAATATTTATATTAAAATTTATTTTAGAAGGGATTTTATTGACACCAAAAATAATGATTATTCTTGGAAGCGGTTCGGATATTGCTATTGCTGAGAAAGCTATGGACATATTGGATAAACTTGAAATACCTTACAGTTTGAAGATAGCTTCAGCTCATAGGACTCCGAATCTTGTTCGTGAAATTGTAACTCAAGGAACTGATGCTGGAATTGAAGTATTTATTGGAATTGCAGGTTTAGCGGCACATTTGCCGGGAGTTATTGCTGCATATACTCCAAGGCCAGTTATTGGAGTTCCAGTTGATGTTAAAACTAGTGGTAGGGATGCACTTGAGTCAGTTATTCAAATGCCTTATCCTTCCCCTATTTCAACAGTCGGTATAGACAGAGGAGATAATGCCGCAATATTGGCTGCCCAATACATTGGAATTCATGATGATGAAGTGCGCCAAAAGATAATTGAACTTAGAAAGGACTATGCTAAAAAGGTATATGACAGCAATGAAAGCATTGTCCAGCAGATTGACAGACCATTTATCGAAAATGAATTTTTAAGAATTAAAAACCTTGAAATCAATGATGTTAAAGTCGATGAAAGTTCTTTAAAGAACTGTAAAAATTTTGATGCGGAAGTATCAATCATTGTGGGAAGGCAGACTGATTTGCCTGTTGCTAAAAAGGCAGGGGCAATTCTAGAGAGGTTAAAGATTTCACATGATATAAAAGTTATCTGTCCAATCAGATCAAATAAAAAATTCACAAATTATGTAAAGGCAATGAAAAATGCTAAAATTTTCATTGGAATCAGCTCCAACTCATCACAAGTTACAGGAGGACTTGTAGGACTCACTGACAGACCTGTAATTGGAGTTCCATGTACTAATGAACACGGAAATGATTACATGCTTACTACTGTCAGCATGCCTCCAGGCGTGCCGGTTGCAACAGTAGGAATTAACAATGGTAAAAATGCCGCAGTTATAGCAGGTGAGATATTTGCTATTGACAATCCAAACATTACAGGACTTTTAGACAAATTGAAAGATAAGAAAATAAATTTATAAAAAGGGATATCATGAAAATTGAAGATGATAATATAATTGAAATTACCGAAGAGCTTTCAAGTGAATATGAAGTTGCAAAGGTCTTAAGACAATATCCGAAAGACACTGTTATTATTAAAAATGTTAAAGGTTTTGACCTGCCGGTTATTTCAGGAATCTGCAACACTCGTGAAAAAATAGCAAAATCTATCAACTGTGAAGTTTCAGAGATTACTGAAAAAATAATTGAAGCTATGGAAAAACCAGTTAAAGTAGATAAATTCACAGACTTTTCTGATTATGAGACTTGCGAAGTGGATTTGGATAAAATACCTATTTTAACTCATTATAAAAGAGACGGCGGAGCATATATCACTGCGGGTGTAGTCTTTGCACGTGACCCTGAAACTGGCATTCAGAATGCATCAATTCACAGGATGATGGTTCTCGATAACAAAAGGCTCGTTATAAGGATTGTTCCTAGAAATCTCTACACATATTTCCAAAAAGCTCAAAAATTAGGAAAAGATTTGGAAATTGCCATAGCTATCGGAATGGACCCGGCAATATTGCTTGCAAGTACAACCTCAATTCCTATTGACTATGATGAGATGGATGTGGCCAACGCATTTAAAGGCGGTGATTTGGAGCTAATCAAATGCGGTGATTTGAACGTTCCTCAGGCAGATATAATTCTAGAAGGTAAAATATCTGTCAGCGAAACAGTTCCTGAAGGTCCTTTCGTTGATTTGACCGACACTTATGATATCATTCGTGACCAGCCAATCATAAACCTTGAAACCATGCATATCAAAAATGATGCTGTTTATCATGCAATCATTCCTGCAGGTTTTGAACATAAGCTATTGCAAGGTCTTCCACAGGAACCAAGAATATTCAAAGCTGTTAAAAATGCTGTTCCTACTGTTGAAAATGTAGTTTTAACTGAAGGTGGCTGCTGCTGGTTGCATGCAGTTGTATCTATTAGAAAACAGACAGAAGGAGATGGAAAAAATGCAATTATGGCAGCATTGTCCGCTCACCCTTCACTCAAGCACTGTGTTGTAGTTGACACAGATGTCAATGTATTTGATGCTGAAGATGTTGAATATGCAATATCAACACGTATCAAAGGTGACAGGGACATTATGATTGTTCCTAATGTCAGAGGTTCATCTCTTGATCCTGTAGCTGAAAGTGATGGAACAACTACAAAAATAGGTGTAGATGCAACAAAATCACTAAAAGCATTAGAAAAATTCGAAAGAGTAAGTTTTGGAGAATAAACTACTCTATTTTTTTTTAATTTTAAGCGGATTTACCGCTTCATATCTTTTTTTAAGTATTTTAATTAAAGTGTGTACAGATTGCCATAGTTGTAAAGCTTCACATCATCAGGCACTTTATGGATAATATCTTTTGTATCAAAAATAATAGGATTTTCCATTTTTTCGCTGATTAACTTATAATCCGGATGTTTGAACTCTTTGTGGTCACATAAGATGAGTATTAATTTTGCACCGTCTACAGCTTCAGCAAAACTTACAAAATTATCCCTTTCAATGTGAGGGTCGTGAATTGAAAGTTCATAACCGTTTTCTTCAAGCTCAGCGATTATTTCATAAGCAGGACTTTCCCTGTCATCACCTGTATTTCCTTTGTAAGAAACTCCGAGTACTGCAATTTTGCCGTCAGGAATAATTTTTCTTACGTATTTGCAGACAAATGCTGGCATGGAATTGTTGGTATCACGGGCCAGTTTTATTATTTTAGCGGTTTCAGGTGCCTTTGCATATATGAAATACGGATCAATTGCAAGGCAGTGTCCGCCAACACCAGGTCCTGGTGAATGCAGGTTAACTCTAGGATGCTTGTTTGCCATTTTGATAACGTCCAGTGCGTTTACTCCGATTTCTGCACAGATTTTTGCAAGTTCATTTGCAAGTGCAATATTGACGTCTCTGAATGTATTTTCCATACATTTTGAAAGCTCTGCAGTTTTTGCTTCTGTAAGCATCAGATAGCCTTCAACGAATTGTCCGTAAACTTCACTTGCTTTAACGCTGCACTCCGGTGTTACTCCACCGATAATACGGTCATTGTGAACCAGTTCCTCTAAAATTTTACCTGGAAGCACTCTTTCAGGACAATGTGCAAGATATAGGTCTTTTCCAATTTCAAAACCTGCATTTTCAAAAATAGGTTTTATTACCTCATCAGTTGACATTGGAGCTATTGTAGATTCAATAATTACTGTATTTCCCTTTTCCAAAAGTGGAACAATAGTTTCGCATGCTGTGATAACATAGCTTAAATCGCAGCTGTAGTTTTCAACAATATATGGTGTAGGAACAGTGATGATAAAAGCGTCAGCTTTTTCAGGAGTTAGTGAAGCTTTGTATGTATTTTTCTTAACGGATTGTCTGATAATGTCTGATATTCCCGGTTCTTCTATATGAATAATTCCCTTATTCAGGTTGTTTACAATTTCCTCGTTTATATCTACTCCAACAACTTCGCAATGGCTTCTGCTGAAAAGAGCGGCTGTTGGAAGCCCGATATATCCTTGACCCATAATACATACTTTCATGATTTTAACTCCTCTTTAAATATTAAATATAATATATATTTAAACTATATATTAAATTTTAAGGGATTATTATGAAGATTTTAATTACAGGTTCCAATGGAATGTTGGGCCACGACCTGGAGAAAGTTTTAAAGGACAATCATGAATTGGTTTTAACTACTTCAAAAACATTGGATATCACAGATAAGGATAAGACTATAGATTTTATAGTTGAATGCAAACCTGATGTTGTAATCAACTCTGCAGCATATACCGATGTGGACGGATGTGAAACCAATCAGGATCTTGCCTATGCAGTCAATGGGGATGGTGTCAGAAACCTTGCCCTTGCATGCAAGCAGATTGACTGTCCGCTTGTTCATGTAAGTACAGATTACGTATTTGATGGAACAGCAAGAGAGCCAATAGCTGAAGACGGCGAAATAGGGCCTATCAGCATTTACGGCAAAAGCAAACTTAAAGGGGAAGAGGCCATCCAGGAAATACTGGACAAGTATTTCATTGTGAGAACCGCATGGCTATATGGAATAAACGGAAAGAACTTCCCGAAAACAATGCTGGAACTGGCTGAAAACCATCCGGAAATTACAGTTGTCTATGATGAGGTCGGAACACCGACTTACACTCCGGATTTGGCTTATGGTATTTCCCAGCTGATTGAAACTGATTATTACGGTATTTATCATTTAACTAATTCCGGAAGCTGTTCATGGTGTGAATTTGCAAGATACATTTTTGAAATTGCCGAAAGGGATGTTAAAGTAATTCCCGTTACAGCATCTGAGTTTTCAAGACCTGCTCCAAGGCCAAGTTATTCAGTATTGAAAAATGAAAAATGGGTTGAAAACGGATTTGAACCTTTAAGGGATTATAAAGAAGCTATTAAAGAATATATTGAGTTGATTAAATGAACAAGAAACTGGTATTAATCATCGCACTTGTCATTGCATTGTTTACAATAGGCAGCGTAAGTGCGGGATTTTTTGATTTTTTTAAGTTCGGCGATGATTCATCTTCCGTTAAAGTTGATGAAAATGGCCAATACTGTACTGTAGATGAGGTTGCTGCATACATTAAGCAGTATCATAAGCTTCCAAGCAACTATATAACCAAAAAAGAGGCACAGGCTCTCGGATGGCATGGCGGACCTCTTAAAGATTATGCTCCCGGAAAAAGTATAGGTGGGGATACATTTACCAACCGCCAGCATGTGCTTCCCGACAGTGATGCAAAATACATTGAATGCGACATTAACGCAAATGGAACCGCTCGCGGAGCCGAAAGAATTGTTTACAATTCCGGTGATTTTAAGGTCTACTACACTTCAGACCACTACAACACATTCAAAGAGGTTTAAAATGCAGCTTGATGGCGAAATGATTAAAGAAAAGGGGCATGACTATATTGCTGAAGTGCTGAATTTTCCGGATTACTATGGAAAAAACCTGGATGCGTTATATGACTGTCTTACCGAAATCGAATGTGAAATCCAACTTGTCAATGCCGGTGCCGTTGATAAGGATATTGTTGACACATTCAAGGATGCGGCCATTGAAAATGAATTTTTGAAATTTGAAAGTTTTCCATAACTTTCAACTCTTTTTTTAAATAATTTTTATTAATCATTAACAACAAAATTCTATTTTAGTGATTGTTATGAAAGGTATAGTACTTGCAGGTGGTTCTGGGACCCGTCTTTATCCTATTACAAAAGCGGTTTCAAAGCAGTTATTGCCTTTATATGATAAACCTATGATTTATTATCCAATATCCGTTCTTATGCTTGCGGGTATCAGGGAAATTTTAATCATATCAACTCCCCGTGATTTACCGATGTTTAAGGATTTGCTGGGTGACGGAAGCAGTTTCGGTGTTGAATTTTCATATGAAGTTCAGGAAAATCCTAATGGCCTTGCAGAAGCATTCATTGTTGGTGAAGAATTCATTGGCGATGACAATGTTGCTTTGATTTTAGGAGACAACATCTTCCACGGTCACAGATTTACTGAAATCCTTAAAAGGGCTAAAGACTTGAAAGAAGGTGCTGTCATTTTCGGATACTACACCAATAATCCTGAAGCTTTTGGAGTAGTTGAATTCGATGATGAATGGAACGTTTTATCAATTGAGGAAAAACCGGAAAAACCTAAATCAAATTATATTGTACCTGGCCTTTATTTTTATGATAATGATGTGATTGAGATAGCTAAAAATGTAAAGCCTTCAGACAGGGGCGAACTTGAGATTACATCAGTCAATGAAGAGTATCTGAAACGTGGAAAGCTTAAAGTTGAACTTCTGGGAAGAGGTATGGCTTGGCTTGATACAGGTACTCATGAAGGACTTTTGGAAGCTTCAAACTTCATAGAAACTATTCAAAAAAGACAAGGATTATATATTGCCTGTCTTGAAGAGATAGCTTATCTTAAAGGATACATCAATGATGAAGAGCTGCTTAATACAGCTAATGAACTTAAAAAAACTGATTATGGGCAATACTTGTTTAATCTAGTTAAAAAGTGATTTTATGGGAAAATTTAAATTTACTGATTTGGAAATCGAAGGAATGTTTACAGTTGAACCTACTGTCTTTGAGGACAACAGGGGATACTTTATGGAATCTTATAATGAAAATGATTTTAAAGAAGCAGGCCATGATTTGACCTTTGTTCAGGATAATCAATCAAAATCTTCAAAAGGAGTCCTGAGAGGCCTTCATCTGCAGGTAAATTATCCTCAGGGCAAACTTGTTCGTGTTATAAAAGGCGAAGTCTTTGATGTGGGTGTTGATTTAAGGGCAGATTCACCTACATACGGAAAATGGGCAGGAGCTATTTTATCTGAAGAGAATAAAAAGCAATTGTACATCCCTCCAAAATTTGCTCATGGTTTTGTAGTTTTATCCGATGAAGCGGAATTCCAGTACAAATGCACAGAATTCTACCATGGTGAAGATGAAAGCGGCATAATGTGGAATGACGAGGATATTGCAATTGACTGGCCGATTGATGATATTGATGAAATAATTCTTTCAGATAAGGACAAGCAGTGGAAAACCCTTAAGGAATCTCAAATTAAATATGAGTGATAACATGACAAAAATACTTGTTACTGGAGGAGCAGGGTTTATAGGAAGCAATTTCGTAAGGTACATGGTTAATAAGTATTCAGAATACGAGATTGTTAATCTGGATGCACTCACTTACTGCGGAAACCTTGAAAACTTAAAGGATATTGAAAATCATGACAACTATTCATTTGTCAAAGGAGATATCAGGGATAAGGAAGTTGTTGATGATTTGGTTAGGCAGTGTGACTATGTGATAAATTTTGCCGCTGAAAGCCATGTCGACAGAAGCATAGAAGATCCTGAAATCTTTATTAAATCCAATGTTTTGGGCACACAGACACTTTTGAATGCGGCAAAGGAATTCGGTGTTGAAAAATACATCCAGATTTCAACCGACGAGGTCTACGGAACATTAGGTCCTGAAGGCTATTTTACAGAAACAACTCCTCTTCAGCCTAACAGTCCATATTCTGCTTCAAAAGCAGGAGGGGATTTGATTACAAGGGCATATGGTGAAACATTTGATTTGCCGATTAACATTACTCGATGCTCAAATAATTACGGTCCTTATCAGTTTCCAGAAAAACTGATTCCTCTGATGATTTCAAATGCGCTGGAAGACAAAAAACTCCCGATTTACGGTGACGGTAAAAATATCAGGGACTGGCTCCATGTCCATGACCACTGTGTAGCAATTGATTTGGTAATGCATGAAGGTAAACTTGGAGAAGTCTACAACATTGGCGGAAACAACGAAAAGCAAAACATCGAAATCGTCAAACTGATTTTAAAAGAATTGGGTAAGGATGAGTCATTGATAGAATTTGTCACAGACAGGTTAGGCCACGACAGACGTTATGCTATAGATTCAACAAAAATCCAAAATGATTTGGGATGGAGTCCTTCATATACTTTTGAAACAGGTATTGTTGAAACAATCCAATGGTATTTGGACAATCAGGACTGGACCAGTCAGGTTAAAAGTGGAGATTATCAGAAATATTATGAGAAAATGTATGGCAACAGGTAATTTTACACTTGAAATATACCCTTATTAATTATACATTTTTTATTTTTTTCTTTTAATTTTTTTATTTTTATTCATTATTTTTTTATAAAATGTTTATTTTAATTATAATTTATCTATTAAATCTTTTAAAAAATTTTAAACAAATAAAGATAATTTTATATATTATTATTCTTTAATATTATTCAGTGACATTAAGTTTTTAGGGAAATGGTGATTTGGATGTTGGAACAATATTTACCGTTTGTGGGCTTGATTATTTTTGGTAATATTGAAAACCTTGTACTTTCTTCACAAGGCGTTGTTGCAGGTGTAAACCCTTTAAAATTAGGTATTGTAAGTCTTATTGTTGTTTCATGCTGGCTGATGATTGGAACATTTGCAACACAGTTATTTATTGATTATGTTGATTTTATTAATTTCATAGGCGGACTGGCAATCTTTATTTTAGGTCTGCAGGCTATGATTGTTTCCGTAAGGGGTGAATAATGTGTTATCAGATTTAAAACCTTTTTCAGCTCTAATAGTTTTTGGAAACATTGAAAATCTAATTCTTGCCGCTCAGGGAGTTTCAGCATGTGTTGACCCTTTAGGTTTAGCTATTTTAAGTTTGATTGCAGTTATCTGCTGGTTTTTTATAGGAACATTCGGTACAAAAGTGGCTATGAAATATGCAAGATATATTAATTTCATTGGAGGACTTGCAATATTCATCTTAGGTGTTCAGGCAATGTTAGAGTCAATCCCTGGAATTTTAGCATTTTTCTTTCATTAATTTATCTTAACATTGATTTTTATGAGGTATTTTAAGCATAGGATTTATGGAGCTCTATTTAAGTTATTTAAGTACACTTATGTTGAAAAAAATAGGGTTTCATTTATCATAGATTCCAATGAATCCTTTAAAGGAAATTTGGACTATATTAAAAAAGAATTTGAAAAAAGAGGAAATTTTGAATTTTATTTTTTCTATAAGGATAAGCTGTCTTTTAAAAGCTTCAAGCTTTTGGCAGGATCCAGATTCATATTTTTAAATGATAACTTTTTCCCTTTGGCTTTCATGCAGTTCAGTCCGAAAAATATTGTAGTCCAGTTATGGCATGCTCCTGGAGCATTTAAGAAATTCGGAGGATCTGTTGATTTTAAAAGCAGAAAAATACTCGAAAAAGCAAGCAAGAACACAGATTACCTGATTGTCTCATCCAGCAATATACAGGATTGCTATAGGGAAGCTTTTCAGATTTCCAAAACTAAAATCAAGCCGTTAGGTCTTCCAAGAGCAGACTACTACTTTGAAAACCATGATATTGATGAGTTAAAGTCCAAGTTCTTTGAAAAATATGATTTGCCGAGCGATAAAAAGATAGTTCTTTATGCGCCTACTTTCAGAGATGAGGAAAAATACAATAATGTTTTCGATTACCTTGATTTGGAGAAATTCAACCAGTCTTTGGGTGATGAATACATTTTGGCTTTAAGACTCCATCCAAAAATCAAAAAATTTTACAGCGGCGAAATTTCATCAGAAGAGCAGTATATAGACTGCAGCGATTATCCTTCAGAGCAGGAACTGCTGCTTATAAGTGACATTCTGATAACTGACTATTCATCCATCATGATAGAATTTGCTCTTTTAAACAAGCCGATTATATTTTTCACCTATGATTTTGAAAGTTACATGACAGAAGAAAGAGGGTTTTACTTTGACTTTAAATCTACAGTTCCGGGGCCCGTAGTCTATGATTCAAATCAGCTGATAGATGTCATCAAAAGCAATAGCTTCGATGAAAATAAAATATCCGAATTTGTTAAAACACAATTTAATGAAATGGACGGTCAATCATCAAAAAGAGTTGTTGATTATCTTATGAAATTATGAGGTCATTATGAGCAATATTAAAATCAGTGTTATAATTCCAGTTTATAATTGTGAGGAATATATAGGTACTACACTAAAATCAGTAATCAATCAAAATTTTAAAGATTATGAGATTATAGTAATTGATGACGGTTCAACCGACAACAGTCTTGAAATCATTAAATTAACATTAAAAGGCTGCGGCATAAAGTACAAGATAATCCATCAGAAAAATGCAGGTGTCAGTGTTGCCAGAAATCAGGGAATTTTAGCATCTGAAGGAGAATTTTTAGTTTTTGTTGATGGTGATGACTATATACTGGAAAATCATCTCTCAGAATTGTATGTTGAAGGTTATGACTTTACATTAACACAGTTTGCGAAAAAGCATGACGATAGGCTTTCAAACTATAATAATTTTGATTTTGAATCGATATTAACTGACGAGTTTATTAAAAAGGAACTGAATATGGAAATTTTGTTTAATTTTTTCCAGCTTGCATATAAGGCAGATATAATTAAGGGCAACAATATCTTTTTTACGCCTGGCGTTGTCTATGGTGAAGACATAGAATTTGCACTTAAGGCGCTGATTCACGGAGACAGGATACATGTCAGCAATGAAGTGACCTACTATTATATTCAAAGGTATGACTCTGCAATCAGAACTACGGAATACAGGCGCTTTGATGTTGTTGAGATATTTGAAAATCTCTCCACTTACTATAGGATTCACGGAAAGAACAAACAGGCGGATTTAATCATTTATTCAAGAATACCTAGAGCAATATTTGGAAATATGAACTATTTCTTTTATAGCTGCTATGGTTTTGAAGAGGTTATGTATGTAATGAAGAAAAAGAATCTCTTTTCAAAGCTGGCCAGATTCCGAGGAAATTTAAAGTTTAAGATAAAAGTGCAGCTATTTTTATTAAATCCGAAATTATATTATAAAATGTGGTTTAGATTTAAAAATTCAATTGATTGATATGAAGGTTTCTGTTGTAACACCAAATTATAATGGGGAACGCTTTTTGAAAGCTTTCTTCGAATCACTTAACAATGACAGTGAATGCATTGGGGAAGTCATTATCGTAGATAACGGGTCCGCCGATAACAGCGTTGAATTTATAAAAGGAGGTTCATTCAATTTCCCGGTCAGGATAATTGAAAACTCCGAAAACCTTGGATTTGCTCCTGCAGTAAATCAGGGAATTTCCAATGCAAAATACGAGTACATATTTTCTTTAAATAACGATACTGAAGTTAAAAAAGGTTCTATAAGGCATATGGTAGATTTGATTTCATCAAGAGATGATATATTTTCAGTTCAGGCAAAGATGCTTCGCTATGACAGCAAAGACCTGATTGACGATGTTGGAGATGAGTACAATCTGCTTGCATGGACAAAAAAGACAGGTGAAAATCATCACTCAGACGAATACGTTGAGGTAAGGGAGATCTTTTCATCCTGTGCGGGCGCAGCACTTTACAGAAAATCTCTTCTTGAAGAGATTGGCATGTTTGACGATAACTTTTTTGCATATATGGAGGATGTGGACCTTGCTATACGCTCAAAGATAAACGGCTATCATAATTTGCTTTGTCCTCAGGCAATTGTCTATCATATCGGAAGTGCTACAAGTGGCAGCCGTTACAATGAGTTTAAGGTACGTCTGGCCGCCCGAAACAATGTTTGGGTAGTATATAAAAACATTCCGATTCCTTTAAAAATCATAAATTTCATATTTCTATTTTTCGGATTTCTAATTAAGTACATTTTCTTTGTAAGGAAAGGCTTTGGTCCGGTTTATCTGTCAGGAATTAAAGAAGGCCTTAAAACAAGGGGTAAAATTAAAAAGACAGATTTCAAATCAAAAAATACAAAAAACTATTTAAAATTGGAATATAGATTAATTATTAACACTATCAAATTTATTAAAAGGTAAATTATGAATCTTTCAGTCGTTATAGTAAATTATCAGACATTTGAGCTGACAAGGGATACAGTCAATTCTGTTTTGGGATATGATTATCCTTTCAGCGTTGAAGTCGTTGTTGTTGACAATGCTTCCGGTGACGACAGCCTTGCCAGACTTAAAGATTATTTCAAGGATGATGTAACCTTCATTGCTTCCGGCGAAAACAGAGGTTTTGCAGCAGGAAACAACCTTGCACTGAAAGATTTAAGCTCTGATTATGTGCTTCTTTTAAACTCAGATACCATTGTCTGGGAAAATACGCTGGAAAATATCTATAACTATATGGAAAATCATCCTGATGTAGGGGCATGCGGCTGCAGGGTAAGACTTGAGAGCGGCAAGCTTGATAAAGCCTGTAAAAGAACTTTTCCAAATGTTAAAAATTCCTTTTTCAGATTATTCCATATCCCGACCAAAAGCAAAGATGACAATTACAATCTGACAAATCTGCCGGATGATGAGGTCTATGAAATAGATTGCCTTACAGGAGCATTCATGTTCATGAGAAATGACGCTTTAAAACAGGCAGGTCTTCTGGATGAAACCTTTTTTATGTACGGTGAGGACATTGATTTGTGCTACCGCATTAAGCATGCCGGATGGAAGATAGTATATTACGGCAAATCATCAATCACCCATTTAAAGGGAGCCAGCAGTAAAAAACAAAAAAACAAGTTAATATATGAATTTTACCGTGCCATGTATATCTATTATAAAAAACATCATGCACACGAATCGTTTTTCCTCATTAATATAGTTGTATATTTAGGAATTGCTCTTTTATGCATTTTAAAGCTGTTTCTAAATTTGTTTAAAAAATAAAGTTAAATATGTTGATATACTATATTATAATTGTAACTAGTTTTTTTGGTAATTAATATGATAAAGGAAAATCAGCGATTATTGAATATAGTTTTGGTATTAATTGACGTTCTGGTCATTGTATCATCTTTATTTGGTTCATTTTTGTTGAGATTCCATACTACAATATTTGGCCCTATTGGGGGTCATTTACCGTTGCATAGTTATGTTTTGTTTTTGGTTTTTGCAGTTATTCCAACTTATCTGATTTTATATTTTGCATTTGGATTGTATAAGCCTCGCAGAACCTATAAAAATATATTTTCCGAAGCAACTCAAATATTAAAGGTTAATATTGTTGCATTCTTTGTTCTGGTGTCTATATTATTTATCATTAACGAACCGGACTTTTCAAGAATCATGCTGTTCCTTATGGCTGTCACTGCTTCATTTTTAGGCATTGTCGAACGTTTCATTGTCAGAAGCTTCCTGATGAGAATCAGGGTAAACAACAGAAATCTCAAACATATTCTGATTGTCGGAGATAATGATTTGGCATTTACATTTGCTACTAAAATTAAGGATAATCCTTATCTTGGATTTGCTGTCGGCGGTATTTTGGGCCGTTCAACTCATGTCGGAACTAAAATTGCAGGAACTGAGATTATAGGTTCCTTTAAAGATCTGGACAAGATTCTGGAAAAAAACAGGTATGATAGAGTGGTTTTGGCAATTCCTTTAAGATATTATTATCGTATCAACGAGCTTGTGGAAAGCTGTGAAAAGGTAGGAATCAAGGCAGAAATTATTCCGGATTATATCCGCTATTTCCCTGCCCAGCCGTCAGTGGATATGATAGAGGATATTCCTATAATCAACATCCGTTACGTTCCGCTGGATGATGAGTTCAATAAGTTTCTCAAATATTCATCTGATTTGATTATATCAGTCATAGCTATAATTATAACATCTCCAATCATGTTAATTACAGCAATTGCCGTTAAGATAACTTCTCCGGGTCCAATTATATTCAAGCAGGAAAGGATAGGCCACAACGGAAAGCCTTTCAACATGTATAAGTTCAGAAGTATGAGGGTTCAGGCTCCTAGTGATGAAAAATCTGAATGGACCACTAAAGATGATCCGCGTAAAACAGTTGTCGGAAACTTTATTAGAAGAACTAGTATTGATGAATTACCTCAATTTTTCAATGTTTTGAAAGGAGATATGAGCGTTGTAGGTCCAAGACCGGAAAGACCTTACTTTGTTGAGCAATTTAAAAAAGATGTTCCAAAATATATGGTTAAGCATCAGGTGCGCCCGGGCATAACAGGCTGGGCTCAGATTCATGGATGTCGTGGAGATACTTCCATCAAAAAACGTATTGAATTTGACATTGAATACGTAGAAAACTGGCACATGGGTTTAGATTTGGCTATAATGATTAAAACAGCTTTAAAGAAAAATCCAAATGCATATTGATGCTTTTTCACAAATGCACTTTGTCACACTTTAACTATATTTATATCAAATTTTTTTTAAAATATTACTTTTCAAATGCTCTCTCTAATACTTTATATAGAGTATAATTATAAAATTATAATTAACTTTTCTATGAGGGGTTTGGTATGCAAGAAGAAATTTTACAATTATATGAAAAAATCAAAGATCAACTTTCTGAAGAAGAGTTTTTAGAAGAAATAGAAAAAATGAAAGAAGATAACAGTGGTGTTGACTTTATAGATGATTTTGAGGCAGCCCAAATGGTTGTTCAGAACTATAACGGTGTTGACACATCAATTTTTTCAAAACCTTCAAATGATGATTCAGAAGAAATGCCGTTCGACATCTCTTCAGATGATGAAACCTCCCAGGAGGATGTCGGATTTACAATGACTGAAGAACTTAAAGAATATTATGATAAGGTAAAGGATAAAGTTTCAGAAGAAAAATTCTTATCACGTATGAACGAACTCAAAAATGAAAATGCAGATATCTCATTTTACACTGATGATACATTTGCTGGAATGGTTGTCAGTGAGTTTGAAGATAAGGAAGAAGAAGTTGAAACAATATCTGACAGACCTGAATACTCCAATAAATCTATATCTGATTTGGAAAAGGATAGCAGAGGAGCTAATGTTTCAGGCAGAGTTATTTCAATTTCCAATAAAAGATCTTTTAAAACTCGTAAAGGTAAGAGCGGAGAAGTTTGCAATGTTGAACTTCAGGACAATACCGGTACAATGAGATGTGTCTTCTGGACTCAGAATATGCCTCTTTTAAACAAGTTCCATGAAGGAGATATTATCCAGATTAAGAATGTCGATATTAAAGAAGGTTATTCAGGTCTTGAAGCTAATCTGATACCTAGATCAACCATTGCGCATTTGGATGACGATCCTTCTAAATATCCTGTTTATGAGGAAACAATTACAGATATCGCAGACATAGAACCTGATACCAAAGTGAATATAATTGCAAGAATATTGAGAATCCCTACCATTAGAAGCTATGAGAAAAATGGAAAACAAGGAAAAGTTGCATCTTTGGAATTACAGGATGCAACAGGAAAAATCACCTACACCTTATGGAATAAAAATGTTGAATTAATTGAAGATTTAAAATTAGAAGATGGAGATACTGTAAAAATCCTTTCAGCTCAAGCTCGTGAAAGAACAGACAGGGATGGTAATCCGGAAATATCTTTAAGCCATTGGGATGGTAGAATTGTGAAAGGTGAATTTGACGTTCCTGAAATAGAACAGGAATTCTCCCAAATTGGTGATTTAAGTGAGGAAAAAGATGTTTCTATTAAAGGTGTTGTTATAAGACTTCAGGATATCAGAACATTCTTGCGAAAAAAAGACAACACCGAAGGAAGATTAAGAAACTTCGATGTTGGAGATTCAACAGGATTTATCAGAGTAACTGTCTGGGGTGATGATACAGCTTTACCTATAAATAAGGGAGATATTATCAAAATTATCGGTGGAGATGTTCGTTTTGATGATTATACTGAAAGCGGTTATTCAATGAATACCAACTTCAATACTCAAATCACAATCAATCCTGAAAATTTAACAACTGAAGAATTGGATGAATTCGAAGGAATTAGAGAGCAGTTAAGACCTGTACCAATCGGTCAGGTACAGGAAATTGATGATGAGGGCAAAGAAATTGATGTTATTGGTAGAGTACTTTCTGTTAATGATGTTAACGAATTCCAGCGTGATGACGGTTCTGTTGGGATCGTACGTTCAGTAATGCTTGCTGATGAATCAGGTAAAGTGCAGCTTTCTTTCTGGAATGAAAGAGCTCAGGAAGAATATGTTGTCGGCGATGCATATCAGATTGAAAATGCCCGAACAAGAATGGGTATGATGAGTGTCGACTTGAATATCGGAAGCGGTTCCAGAGTAATAAAATTATCAGAAGAACAGGCTTCAGCAATGTTTATTCCAGAATTATCCACATTGGAAAAAGCAATATACAATCCTAAAAAGATCGAAGACCTTGATGAGGATGAAGAAGATACAATTATCATCGGTAGAATAATTGAAATGTATGATGTACGTGAATTCGACAGGGACACTGGTGAAAGCGGTCATGTAAGAAATATTGAAATAGCTGACGACACTGGAACTATAAGGGTTGCATTATGGGACAAAGATGCTTTAAAAGAAAGACAAATCGGTGATGGAATCAAATTACAAAATCCTCGTTTAGCTTTAAATATGGATAATCGTCTTGAAGCTAATGTATCAAGAGCAACTACTCTTTTAGAACCTAGTGAAAGTGAACTGGCAGAATTGCCTTCAATCGATGAGTTAATGGAAGCAATCTATGTTCCAAAAACAATTGAATCATTACTTGAAGATGATACCAATATTTGCGTTACCGGTACAATCATTGACGTTAATACAGAAAGGGTTCTTCGCAAAAAATGTCCTAACTGTGGTTCAACTGTAGAGGAATCAATTGATGAATACATTTGTGACAATTGCGGATACACTTTTGATAATCCGGATTATCTTCTTATGGTTCCTACAAGAATTGAAGATGACACAGGTGATATCCAGGTTACCTTCTTTGACAAATTAGCTGAAGAGCTTATCGGAATGAAAAAAGATGAAATCATTGGCCTTGTAGATGACGGTTATGGAATTGAAGATAAACTTGAAGACCTGAACGGTTTAACTATTGAGATTATAGCTAATGTTAGTTTTGATGAATTTAATGAAGAAAATAGGCTACGTCCTAAAAAACTCTTAAACAAATATTTTTAAATGAATAAACAAAAGGAATGATTATTATGGTAGAATTAGCAGATTTACCAGGTGTTGGTGAAAAAACAGCAGAAAAATTAAGAGATGCAGGTTTTGCTGATATGATGAGATTAGCAACCGCTACTCCAAAAGAATTATCAGTTAAAGCAGAAATCGGTGAAGGAGTCGCTGAAAAAGTTATTGAAGCTGCTCGTAGAGCTGAAAACATTGATTTCGAAACTGCATTGGAAGTTGATGAAAGAAGAAAAGATGTAGGTCACATTACTGTTGGAAGCCAAGAATTCAATGATTTAATTGGTGGTGGAATTGAAACTCAGTCCATTACTGAAGTATTCGGTGAATTCGGGTCTGGTAAAAGTCAAATTTCTCATGAACTTGCTGTAACAGTTCAGTTACCAGAAGAACTTGGAGGTCTTGATGGTGAATGCGTATTTGTTGATACAGAAAACACTTTCCGTCCTGAAAGGGTCAGACAAATCGCTGAAGGATTTGATTTGGATGTAGAACAGGTCTTAAGCAGAATCCATGTTGCACGTGCATTCAACTCTGCTCACCAAATTTTGATGGTTGATAAAATCAATGAGCTTATACAAAGTGGTGCTAACATTAAATTAGTTATTGTTGACTCTTTAATGGCTCACTTCAGAGCAGAATATGTTGGAAGGGAATCTCTGGCTGTAAGGCAGCAAAAATTAAATCAGCATTTACATTCACTTCAGCAAATTGCAAATACCTACAATGTTGCAGTATTCTTAACCAACCAGGTTCAGGCTAAACCTGATTCTTTCTTTGGAAGTCCTACAAAAGCAATTGGTGGACACGTTTTAGGTCACGCATCCACTTATAGAATTTGGCTTAAAAAAGGTCTTGCAGGTAAAAGAATTGCACGTTTAGTCGATTCTCCTCATTTGCCTGAAGGTGAATGTGTATTTAAAATTACTAGCGAAGGTATCGTTAGTTAATTTTACCCTTTTCTTTTTTTCTAATAAAATTTTAACCTTTTCTTTTTTTCTAATAATGGGTGTTCGCCAAAATTAATTTTTTGATTTTTGGCCGAAAAATTTTTGACCTATTTTTTCTTATTTTCGTATAATTGGACATATACTTTTTTCATTTTTAGTTTATTCCCTTATTATTTTTTTATTTATTCATTAATTATGTAATTAATTGTTATATTTAATTTAAAGTATTTTTATAATAGTTAACTTTATATACTTTATTATACATACTTAATATTAAGTATAAATTACTTTGGAGTTGTAGTTTATGGTTAAAAGAAAAATTAATAAGAATCAGAGTAAATTGGGCATTGTAACTTTAGATAGTAATATTCCAGAAGATCATATTTCTCGTTTTGTTGTGGATTTTATTGATGAAGTTTATCCGATGTTAAACATCAAAGAACCTAAAAAGAAGAAAGGAAGGGCCTCTTTACCTATTGATTCCATGTTAAAATTGCTTGTTTATGCAAAAATAGAGCATGTAGAGAGTGCGAAGTATATTGCAGACATGGCAAGGTATCATGAAGTGTATAAATTTGTTTCTGATGACATACGACCATCAGAACGCTCAGTTCAAAGGTATAGGAGAGAATATGGTTGTTATTTTGAAGTATTGGTTCAAATGACATTAAAAAAGGCTTCAAATTTAAAATTAACTAAATTTAATCATGTTGCAGTTGATGGAACCATCAAAAAAGCATTCAATTCCAACAACAATGTCATCACAAAAAAAGAAACACAAATATTGCTCGATTACTTCAATGGACTATCAATTAGTCCTGAAACACTTGAAAAACTCCACAAACCAGCTCAAAAAATATTAGAAAATAAAGACATGAGTACTGAAGATAAAATAGAACTATTATATGACATTGAAACACAATTTACATTCACAGGACAAGATAAAATACCAGTGAACGATATAGAAGCTAGATTTATGAAAGGCAAGAAAGGAAACTTCATGGTTGCATATAATATTCAATCTGCAGTCGATTACGATACCAAATTAATCTGCGCAATAAACGTCACACAAAACCCTACAGACCATTATGAATTACCACCAATCGCAGAAAGAGCAATACAAAACATACAAACCATGCCAAAGTATATAAGTGCAGATACAATTTATTTAAATCAAATAAGCTTATCATACTTAGCAGATAAAAAAATAGATGGTTTAATTCCAACAAGAAAACAATCCAAAGAAAAAATCGGAAAATTAAACGAAAATCCATACCATAAAGACCATTTTGAATACAATTACGAATTAGACGCATTCAAATGCCCCGAAGGAAACTACCTGCACTTTTTTGCAAAATACATAGAATCACACGAAGACCCAGAAAAACCGGACAAAATAAAAAGACTCTATAACAATTATGAAGCATGTAAACACTGTATTGCACGAAACAAATGCTATTCCGACTCACAAACACACAGAACCATCACAGAATACGGTTCGGAAATGCAAAAAGCAATGAACCATAAAATGGAAAAACAAGAATATAAAGACGAATATGCCAAAAGATCAAGTGTTGAAGGACCATTTGGAATATTAAAAGAACAATTCCAAATAGAAAAAGAAGTAGTCATCGGAATGGTACGAACAGAAGAAAGACTCTATCTAGACGCACTGGCATACAACTTAATCAGATTATACAACATTACTCATGAAATTAAAAATACAAAAGAAGATTTAGAAAATTTCTGCGAACGAGAATCAATAATACACCAATTAAAACTCGATGTAACAATATTTTAAAAAAAATCAACAAGTCTGCCAAAAACTAATTTTGGCGGACACCCTAATTATTATATAATATAAAATCCAAACTAATTAGTTGTATGAGCGCGATTGAAAATACTATTATAGCTATTGTTTTAATGATTGGTTTGGGATATGTTCTTAAACGGATCGATTTTTTAAGCGAAAAGGACATTGACCCTTTCAATAAAATAGTAATGTATATTCTGATGCCATGCATGATTTTTCATGCAATTTATACGGCAGATTTGAATTCCATTTCAAATATGGGAATATTGCCTATCGTTATTTTAGGTTCTTCTCTAGCCACAGGTGCAGTTTCATTTATCATTTTAAAGCAATTTAAGTTGGATGATAAGACATTATGGTCTGTTCTTGTCACTGTAATGATTGCAAACACTGCATTTATGGGATATCCTGTCAATTTAGGAATTTATGGCCAAGACGGATTTTTAAGGGCAATCTTTTGTGATATTGCTACTTTAAGCACATTTCTATTGCTTTCATTTGTTCTGATTTTAAAATTTGGGGGAACTGTCAAAACCGCAGTCAAAAAAATAGCATTTTTCCCACCACTATGGGCAGTTATTTTGGGTCTGATTTTGAATTTCATCAATGTCCCAATAGGACCGGTTTTGGATAATACTGTAAACTATCTTGGTCAGGGTGCAATTCCTTTAATTATGGTTACTTTAGGTTTATCAATTGACTTTTCTGCATTGAAAAGATCAAGAGTAATGATTGCATTTACATCAATTATGAAATTGGCTTTCTTTCCATTCATAGCATTTCTATTAGCTACTTATTTAGGACTTGTTAATCTTGAACACACAGTATCTGTCATTGAAGCCGCAATGCCGTCAGGAATGATGTCACTTCTTTTAGTAATCACATATAAACTGGATTATGAAATGACCTCTGACTGCATATTAATCAACACTGTAATCTCTTTGATTACACTCCCGATAATTATCATGATTTTGTAGTAAAATTTGCAATTTTTTAACAAACCTAAATTTTTTATTTTTTAAAAAGACATTTATTTATCTTTATTTGAAATAAATATCAATAATCTGTTGTTTTATGCCTTTTAAAGCCATTTTAATCAATATTTTATTTCATCATATATAAACTTTACTCCAACATGTCATAAGAAAGCTTTATATATGTGTATTTACTACATATGTATATCTAATATTATGTAAAAATTTTTATATACTTTTTTTAAAAATTGCAATTTTATATATATTAGATATTTTTCACGACTTGTACAAGGTGAATAATATGGCAGAAGAAAATAGAGATAATAATGAAGAATTAAGGATAGGTGTTTACGTCTGTCACTGTGGTGTTAACATTGGTGGAGTAGTCGACTGTCCTGAAGTAGCAGAATATGCTAAGACATTACCAAATGTTGTATACGCAACCGACTATAAATACATGTGTTCTGACCCAGGTCAAGCAATGATCCAAGAAGACATTAAAGAGAAAAACTTAAACAGAATTGTTGTAGCAGCTTGTTCCCCTCGTCTTCACGAACCTACTTTCCGTAGATGTGTAGAAGAAGCAGGATTAAACAAATTCTTATTTGAATTTGCTAACT
>NZ_OMWA01000003.1 GCF_900314615.1 uncultured Methanobrevibacter sp.
TCTAAACTCGTTCGACTTGCATGGCTTAATCGAATCCCAATAGCAGTAGCATCTGCCAGGATCAAACAGAATTGAACACATAACAGAACATAATAATATTAATAAGTATTATGAAGTACGCTAAAAATATAGACGAGTATACACTAAATTTGAAACAAATTAATTTGTAACTAATTCACCACATCTACAAAACCAACATCATACTTGAGAAAATTCAAGTACTCACTAAAGTATAGCTACATGTGGAAAAGCAGTCATCATAGTCATAATTGTTTATACAATAAAACTTAGACCAACGCCATAAAACATATAGCACATCTATTAGACAGACAAATTTTAGTAACAAAATCAATTAAAAAATATTGCAATAATATTTCAATACAAATAAATAAAAATATATATCCTCAATTACGAATAATACTTAAAATTTTATATGTATTTTAGTGAAAAAAGAAAATAAAAAATATTAAAATTAAAATTTTTAAAACCTGAAAAAAATCAAAACAAAAAATACTCATCAGAGAAAATAATAAAAAAAGAAAGAACAATGAATATGCCCTAGAAAATATCAAGAAATTAAGTAACTACTATATAAATATAACTATAATTATATGATTAATCCAATTTTTTTTGAATTACAGAAATTATTCTTGTTAAACTTCTATGCATTTTAATTCCATATTGTTCAATAATTTCAAAGCCAACTTCATCTGCAATCGGTTTTAAATCTACATAATGAGGACTGGCCATGCACAGGTATGCATCATCTTTCATATTATCATAAATAGATTTGAAGAATTCTTTGAAAATATCGTTTCCTTCAATGTCTCCGGTGGATGTTGAAATTCCATAAGGAGGATCAGTAACAACAGCCGCTACCTTTTCATACATCTTAAGTTCACGAACATCAAGATTGAATGTTCTGTAATCAGTAATGCCATAATAATCCAAATTAATAGCAGTTCCGTTTTTCATTTTCCAATAGATATCTGAACCGACTACCTTACATCCTATAAGACCTGCTTCAATAAGAATCCCACCGGTTCCGCAAAACGGATCAAGCAATAATTGCCCCTCCTTGACTCTTGAGAGATTAACCATACATCTTGCAAGTTTCGGACTCATTGATCCTGGATAAAAAAATGGTCTTTTATGGGGTTTGCTTTCCTGAAAATGTTTTTTATTCAATTTGATTTTTTCAATTGCCACATACACATCATTTTCAAAAGCGACTATACGGACCAATGAATGAGGATCTCTTAACTTGACTTTTATATCGTCATGATTTTCCAAAATTAATGAACCGATTTTTCTTTCGGTTGCAACAGTGTCAATTTCTGAGTGAAATCTTTTAACACGAACGGCAAAAGTTTCACTAATATAAAACGGCCAGTCAATAGCTGAAATATCTTCATCCAATGTATCTGCAGATGATTTTGTAATTATTTCATGAACTTCATGAGTATATCCCAATCTTTTTGTTAGAATTGCATAGTATTCATTAATTTTATCAGAAGGAATATTTTTCAAAATTACTAATCCTTCACAGATGACATCCACATCAGCTTCTATATTTTCACATTCCATAACTGCCCTAAGTTCTGCCTGAGGCAACTGAGGATGTTCCTGAGATTGTATACACAATAATTCCATTATAATACCTCTGAATATAAAAAAAATTATTTTTTAAATTTATCAAAATGTCTTCTTATTACAGTTTCACTTGAATCATCGATTTGGTCCACTTGTTCAGGTTCATCTTGATAAGCTTTCTCTTCCTCTTGAGGAGGATAGATTTTAGGTTCATAATTCTGATAGTATTCATCATCACTTTGAGAATAATCGGCCCTTGATTCATTATAACTAGGTTCATTTGAAAAATGCCTTGAAGCTTCCTCATAAACACTGTCGTTTGAATTGTTCACGGCACGGTTCATAGTACTTTCAAACTCTCCCCCATAAGGTTCATATTCATATTTTTTGTGAGAACTTTCCTGAAAACTAAACTCTTCAGGATAATATTCATATTCTCTAGGTTTATAAGCGATTCTCTCACGATTGATTGGAGTAATAGGCTCATACTCATCATAATATTCATCTTCAACAAACTCATTCTGCTGATTCATTGGAGAATAACCTCTAGGAGCATTATGATTATTTATGTAATTTCTTGGAGGCTCCTGGAAATTCCTATATCCCATCATATGAGAGAAGATAATGTCTTCCACTTTGGAAGGTTCAGAAATATTTTCCAGTTTAATCTGATTATTATCATATGCACTATATGCTGAAACTGTTCCGACATTAAATACTCTTGCAAAAACACTTTGAGAAGTATTAATATCCTGAATGGTTGAATAAGGCATATAGTTTTTCTTAGTGGATAACAATCCGGATTTAATTATGATTCTGCTATCAGTTAATGTATACTCCATGGAATACCACTTTAAAAGCTGCCAGATAATGTAAAGCACCACAACAAGGATAATGACAAAAAATCCTATAGCAGTATATCTGGTTAAGGGCAACTGAATATGTGATATCAGATAAACTTGCAACTTGCCTATGAACTGAATTACCATAGGAGATACGAAAAAAATAATGGCTAATAAAACAACACCAAAAATTGCTTTTTTGCAACCTAAAAACATATTAGGTTTTGTTTTATAAAGAACTCTCTCATTAGCTCTTTCATCATTTTTACTAAATAACATAATTATACATTGAATTTACTTTTAAATAAAGTTTTAGAAAAAAAGATTTAAAAAAGAAAAATAAGTCTCAGCTCGCCCATCATTCATCACTATTCAGAGCTCATAGGGTTCATCATAGACTTATTTTTCAAATATATGCAGTGAATATAATTAACCGAACATTACGCCGGCTTCAGTATTGTAAAGTTCTTCTTCACTAGTCTTGCTCATGACTTTTTCGATTGCATCCATAAAGTCATCAACAGTGATCTTATCACGTTTTTCACGAATAGCAAACATACCTGCTTCAGTACATACAGCTTTCAAATCTGCACCAGATAGTCCATCAGTCAAATCTGCTAACAGGTCAACGTCTGCTTCTTCTTCAAATGACATGTTTTTAGTATGGATTTTAAGAATTTCTTTTCTTCCGTCGATATTAGGAAGAGGAACTTCAATAAATCTGTCGAAACGTCCAGGACGCAGTAATGCAGGATCAAGAATATCCGGCCTGTTAGTAGCTCCGATAATTCCGATATCTCCTCTTGATTCAAATCCGTCAAGTTCAGCAAGTAACTGCATTAAAGTCCTTTGGACTTCTCTGTCCCCACTGGTGGAACTTTTAAGTCTTTTAGCTGCAACAGCATCAAGTTCATCAATGAATATGATTGCAGGTGCTTTTTCTTTAGCCAGTTCGAATACTTCACGAACAAGTCTTGCACCTTCACCGATGTACTTTTTAACAAATTCAGATGCAACGATTTTAATGAATGTTGCATTGGTTTCATTTGCTACAGCTTTTGCAAGCAAAGTCTTACCGGTTCCAGGAGGACCGTATAACAATATTCCTTTTGGAGGTTCAATACCTACTTTTTCGAATAATTCCGGTTCAGTTAACGGAAGTTCTACAGTTTCTTTAACTTCCACAATCTGCTCTTCTAAACCGCCAATTTTATCATAAGTAATATCAGGTTTTGTTTCTATTTCCATACCAGAAACATTTGCATCTTTTTCAGAAGGCAATACCTCGACTATACCGAAAGTCTGTTGATTAAGTGCTACTCTTGAACCAGGCACTAATAATTTTTCATCTAAGAATTTTGAATAATTAACCAGAAAACTTGGTCCGGTGCTACTTTTAACAGTCATTCTGTTATCATCTAAAACTTCAGTAATTGTAGCTAATACTAAAGGAGGTGATCTAAATCTATCTACTTCAGAACGTAAAGATTTAGTTTCTCTTTCTAATCTAATCTTTTCATTTTCTATTAGGACTTTATCCTTTTCTAATTTCCTAACTTTCCACATTAAGTTACTTTTAGCTTTGGATTTTTCTTCTCTTAAAGAATCTATCTCTTCTTGTAAAGATTCTACTTTTTCGATTAATTGTTCTTTTGAAGAATTTTCCAAATCATCAAAATCATCCATGTGAATCATCTCCAGTTAGTTAATAATTTCATACATCATGTTACTTTAATAACAATTTGTAATTTTAAAGTATTTAAAGGTATTCATTTTAGGGCATACTAACAAAATATTACAGTTATTTTCAAAAAATTATATTGAAATTGTTTTCATTGAAAAATTGCTTAAAAAAGGATTTTTGCTTCAAATAATTATTAAAATTGATTATATATTATATAAACATGAAATAACTGTTAAACAAAAAATAATGCAGTAATAGCCGGATAATCAGCATATTCTTAAAATTTATCGGCCATGTAATTTTCATATAATCATACATTAATTTGGTAAAGTACTATAATAAGAAATTCCATATAATATAATAAGAAAAATATAAAGGAAACTGATTAATATGGAATGTGAAATTTGCGGTAAACCAGTACCAGAACATAATCCAATACGAGCTAAAATTGAAGGATCAGTTATGATTGTTTGTAAAGAATGTTCAAAGCTTGGAAAGATTCAAAAAGCACCACCTAAACCAAAATTTGTGCAGCAAAAAAACAAACAGCAAAAGAATAAACCTAAGAGAAATTATTCTAGAAATGATGAACCTTCCGAAGAGCTGATTGAAGATTTCGATTTTGCAATTAGAAAAGCCAGAGAATCTAGAGATTGGTCTCGTGAAGTTTTAGGAAAAAAAATCAATGAAAGGGTTTCAGTCATAACCAGAATTGAAACCGGAAAAATGACACCTGATATAAAATTAACAAAAAAATTAGAAAAAGCATTGGACATTAAGCTGCTTGAAAAAGTAGACAATGTTGATTTGAACCAATTTATAAACAGCTCATCAGGTGAACGTACACTTGGAAATATTATGAAAATAAAAAGGAAATAGTTATTTTTTAAGATAACTATTTAATTTTTCATTTTTTACATATCTGTCTTTTCCCTGAATTTTATAATCAATCATACCCTCGTTTTTAGCCTTATTAGAATGATAACCTTTAAAATCATCAGCAGTATCGAGCATATTTTTTAACTGATTATAACCATCATATTCATCACTAACTACAACAACGTGAGCAGGAGGATGAATCTTTTTTATCTGTAAAATACTTAATGTAGTATCTTCCTTAACGAAAAATGCAGTAGCAACATTTGATTTGGTTTTAAGAGTAGCATTAAGAATTTTTTCCACCAATGAATCGGCAAAATTAGAATCAATAACTTTAGGTTTTGTTACCAGATTTATGTTAGCATGTCTCTCCATATCAGCAATTGCACTAAGTAATTTTGAATTGTTTTCTCCCCTAACTAAAATTAAAGCCATAATAATCACCAAATAAAAAAAAGAAGTAAAAGGTGGAAATCACCTATTTTGGAAAGATTTTAACAATCTGCTTCTAAATACAACCAGCAGAATTAAAATAATACCTACCGCAGTTTGAATACTGCCCAGAATGTTTAAGATGTTACCGTCGATAGGTAAATCCCATGCAGGAGATGATCTGTCTCCAGGTAAAGCATTATAATAAACACCAACTGCTTTAGAACCTTGTTTTACATTAATATCCTTAGGTTCAACATGATCAACACCCATTAAAAGACCATTGTTAATACCTCTGTTAATGGAACCTGCAATAGCAGATGCATCATATCCGTTTTTAGCAACTGATGCTTCTACAATTTCTTTGGTAGTTGCAGCCAGACCGGATTTGTCACTTCCATAAACCGATACACTGACCGCATTAGGGCTGACCGTCAATGCATCACCTAAAGCCTGATATGCATACACGGTTTTAAGGTTTCCATCACATACCGGACATTTGTCATAACCTTCAGAAGCCGGATATCCTACACTCCATCCGCAGTCTTCACAGACTTTAGAATATTCCTCATCCATAGGATAACCCGTTTCGTTCATGTCTTTAGGAGTGAACATGTCTCCGGTAGATATTCCTGAGACGAGATTTACTCCACCCCCACCGTATTTTTCTCCAGAGTCATTAGCTACTTCACCTAAAGCTTCTGAAAGAATAGTGGTTGCAGGATAACCGTCCCTAATCATTTTTCCAATGTTCATTGCAGTTTCTTTTCTTACGGAATCTGCAGTACCGTACATAGGGTTACCATTAGTATTCCTCAAGTGAATAATAGCTCCTTTCTGACCAGGTTGCAGAGTAGCTATACCACTGTTATACGGAGTAACCTTAATAGTATTGGATGCATCTTCAACAGTAATAACATAAGCATCAAAAGACCCACCAATTGCAGCACCGATATTCGGACCTCCGACAAGAAGACGAGCCCCATCATAAGCAGAAGCAACTGCCGCTGCAGAAGCTGCTGATGCATTATTTTCTAAAGTAGCAACAGCATCTACAATAGAATCCAGCCTTGTATCTGAACTACCGGTACCCCCGGAGAGTACAGCAAACTGATTATTCTTTGACATTAAAAATGTAGACTGGAACATGTTCTCCGCAAAGGACATACTTCCTGCGGCCGCACCGTTAGGATCTTGGCCTGTAGGGTCAGTGATTACAATAATGTTACAAGTTGCAGCAACACTGCTCATAGTCATTAAAAATACAATTAAAAAAACTATTGACATCTTGGCACTTTTTGATTTCATCAACGACCCCTCGTTTTATTCTCTAATTCAACAGACGAAAAGTCTTCTATAACTGTAACTGTAACGACTCCAGTATTTTTATCAACTTGAACATCTGCCGCAGTAATAGGCATTACAGATGTACCTGGAACCGTCGATTGTACTGCGAATTCCTGAGCCGTCTGCAGCGCGTCTTGGAGCGATACCTCCCTCTTGGAAGTTTTTAATATATCTCCATAAATTACACTACCATCCCTAAAACCAGCCTGCATCACATTTGCTCTGATTGTATCAACAGGAACAATATCATTTCCTTTAACGATAATACCTGAAATTGGAATACCGTCATTCATTTCATCAGAGGATGCAAAAGCCACATAAGTGATTAAACGGCCACAAAGAATCAAAATAAACGCAAGTAATAAAATAATTAATGTGTCTCTTCTAATCTTTATAAACATGTTTATATCCTCATAATCATATTATTCTCAATCAAGAATAAATTATACATTTATTATATTAAGTTAATATAATATTTAAATTTATATAATGTCCTGTAAAAGTGACTCTGCGGGATCCATTCCCTGAGCTCCAATTAATAGAATAACATCATTTTTATCTGCTTTTTTATAAGTATCAGCTAAACACTGTTTTAACTCATCATAATGAATAAATTCAATATTGTTTTCTTTTAATGTGTTGAAAAATACATCTTTTTCCTCACTTTCAACAACGTTTAACTCATTTACAACATCCCTGCTTGAGGATAAAATCAGCTGAATATTTTCATCCATTGATTCAACAACAGCATCAACATTTAACTGATTGATTTCAACACCTCTTGAACCTCTAATGGCGCAGACTACATACAGTGTCTGATTTGGAGGAAGCAATTTTTTTGTCTCTGAAATTGTTGCTTTTATTCCATCTGGGTTATGTGCAAAATCATCCAAAATTAGAGGAGCATCACAAATCTTTGCAAAACGTCTGTTTAATGCCTTATATGATTTCACACCATTGACAATAACATCCATATCCAGACCTAATGATATTGCTGCACCCATGGCAGATAAAATATTCTGAATAAAATGAGCGCTTTTAAAAGGAAGTTCACTGTTTGTCAGAACGCTTTCTCCTTTATATATAATGTCGCTGCCGTTAAAGTAAACTGAATTTTCGCCTTCAATTTCACACATTGATGTATAGAACGGATTTTCAGCATCCAGTTTCATGACAAGCTCATCATCATGATTCAATACGCAAACGCCATCACCGATAGCTTTTGGAACCGCCTTAATTTCTTCAAAGACTTCTTCTATTGAATTTATAAGTCCGATATGATCCATGGCAATATTTGTGATTACGCCCACTTTAGGACTTACCGCTTCAGACATTAATGCAGCATGATTTTTCATGAGACTGCCTAACCATCCCTGAACTTCAGAGACTTCAATTACAAGATAATCCAATTCACCATTTTCAATTACTTCATCTGAAATTAATTTGGACACCATAGGATCAATGAGTGTATTAAATTCTGATTCACTGTCAGTATTTGTTAAAACATGATATCCTGCAGAATTCAATATATGATAAATTAAATGTGAGGTAGTGGACTTGCCGTTAGTTCCGGTAATTACAATATTTGTTGAATTTGGAGAATATTTCTCAATAGTATGAGAAAGTGCATAAGCATTTGCAAGTTCTATCTTATCAACAATAATCAACGGAAAATTAAGCTTTTCAGCCATTTGACATGCTCCGTCTTTAGGGTTTTGGGTGATTAAACAGGCAATATTTTTCCGAAATGCTATTTCAATACCTGTTGCATCAATCCAATGCCTTATAACTATATCCCCCGTATGAGCATCATTTAAAAAAGTAAATTTTCCAGTAAATCCATCAATAGAGAAAAAATCAACATTACCGATTAATTTTCCTTCAATATCTCTAGCCAAATCTTGAATATCCATAAAAATCACCAAAAAAAAATAAAATTAGAATAAGAACATCTTAGCTAAGATGCCTATAACACATAATAATACGGTAGTTCCCCAGTAAGTAAGTACAATTTTTACTTCGGACATACCATAATGATTTAAAGTATGATGTAGCGGTTCTACAGGCAGTTTAATAATATGTGCCCTGTGAAGTAAACTGACGATAACTGACAGGATTGGAACACCTAAAGCCAAAACTCCGAAAAATGGAATATCTCCTACCAGTACTGCTGCAGCATAACCTGTTCCCAGTACAAATGAACCTGTATCTCCCATAAATATTTTAGCAGGATATTTGTTGAATACTAAAAATCCTAAACATAATGCTGTCAATATTAAAAATGGAGGAACGATAGTTTGAGGACCAAAGAAATCGCCGTAAAAAGCACATGCCAGTGATGCAATTCCCACAATACCTGCAGCCAGACCATCCATACCGTCAATCAAGTTAACTGAATTAATACATCCTAAAATTGCTATTACAACAACAGGAATAGCCAATATACCTAAAGTAAATCCACCTAATGTAGTGACTGCACCAGTCAGTCCCAGACATAAACCTAAAACTATCTGACATATGATTTTTTCAAGTTCTTCAGGTTCTGTTTTGATTGGAACTTCACCGATTACTTTAACTTTACCTGCATCAAGCAAATCATCAACTTCAGCTTTTGCTTTTGGTGTAGCAACACGAACCTCTTCATCAGGCTGAACTTCCAACCTGCCAAGAGTAATTACTTCATCAGAAACGTTAACAACAATTTTCTGTATTTCTTTAACTTTAAGACCAATCAAATCGTCAACAAGACCTACAATTCCTCCCGCAAGCATTATATATGACACTATAAGAATGTGATTGTTCTGATAATACAATGCTATAATTAAAGAAATTGCAAATAAGAATGCAATACCGCCCATTGTAGGAGTACCGCTCTTATGTCTATGTTCACTAACAATTGGATTGTCTGCAATCCTTGCTTGAAGCAATATTCTTTTTACATACCATGTAAAGAATATTGAAGCGCATAATGTTACTAAAAAAAGAATTAACATTTCCGTATTATTCATCTTACCACACACAAAAATTTCTAATCATTGAAGATATTTATTCATAATAGTATATAATTATAACTTATACTGATTGTTTAAGTTAATTTTTCAACCAAATCTTCAAGCTCTTTTTTAGAATTAGCTCTTGCTGTGATTCTCTGATAGCCTTCAGGACCATGAACAACAAAATCATTATAATCAAATGATTTTACAGGTTCATTTGGAGACGGACCTTCATAATTGCCTATAGGAATTTCTGTAGAATGATAATATTTTAATTTATCTGAAATGTTTGCAAGACTGAATTCGCCGATTGCCATATTAATCAATTCGCATAATGAATTAACACCACATGTTGCGGTTGTAAGATATCTTGTACCGTTAGGACGGGTATTGACTTCAATAGCATACAGCTGATCCCTTTCAGGACAGTACATGAAATCCATCTCAAAGATTCCGTCAGAATCAAGGTTTCGAGCAACTTTATATGCAGTATGCTGAACCAGATTGTTGTCAAGACCTTCAACCATACATGGACCTGTTTTAACCTTATTTAGAGGATGTGTGCCTTCAATTGTAGTTTCGCCCTTATAAATTGGAGGCAGTGCAACATATTCACCGTCAAATCCAAGTACTTCAATTGATATTTCAGACCCTTCAATAAACTCTTCGCAAAGTGCCTGGTCGAACTTGTCAAAGTACTCATTAACGTCTTCGATTGAATTTGCAACCTTAATGTCTTTTCCGCCCTGTCCTTCACCCTGTTTTAATACAACAGGAAAATCAAGTTCCAGCTCATCAGGACTGTTTAAGATTTGATAATTTGGAGTTGCAACATTAATTTCTGAGTAAAATTCCTTGGTTTTAATTTTATTTGAAGTCAGTTCAACTGCACGTACACCCGCTGCAACGACAGGAATGCCATATTCATTTTCAACTTCCTCCTTCATATATGCAACATCTATAAGCGGAGGGTCAATTCCAATCAGAGGAACTATTGCATCTACATTCTGCATCAGTGCGACCTGTTTCGGACCGTCCATTCCGCGAGGAACGATAAATACCTGGTCAGGCAAATCCAAATTAACAGCTTCCTCATTTGATTCTGTAAGTACACTTTCTATACCTTTCTCTTTAACATACCAGTCGATGTCATCGTATAATCTTGATCCAATAAATAAAATTTTCATAATATAATCCCTTTTAAAATGTTTACAAATTCACAGGCGGCTTTTTCAACTTTTGGTGTCGGTTCATCTGCATAATCCATGGATTCAGGTTCAATACCGACGAAAATTATTTTAAAGTCTGTGTCCTGTTCGAGATATCGTACAAAAAATGACAGAGACATTGAATGAGTTGAAATACCAATGTTTGCAAAATCATCTTTATCGACAATTTTCATATCTCCCGCTTCACCATCCATGAGACATGCATCCACTATAATCAGGTGGCTTGGATTTTCTTTTCGGATTTTGCCTGTAAAGTTTTCAGGAACTGTCTGAGCATCAATGAACATAATTCTGTCATCATCTTCAATATTTTCTTTTTTCAGTTCTTTAATTATGTATGGTCCGATACCGTCATCGCATTTAAGCTCGTTACCAACGCCCAGTACAATTAATTTTTCGAAATTTTCCAAAAAAGATTTCAACTGCAATTCAAATGACATTTATATGCACCTTTATAGAATATCTGTTTCGATACTCTCAATTCCATTTCCCATTATATATTTTAGTTTTACAATTATTAAATCATTGGCTTTTACATTGGTCTCTTTAACCGGAACCATTAAAGGCGGATTAAACATAGGTGTTGGTCCTGCAATGAGGTTATCATTTAATTTTGTGAATGTTGTGATTTTAATTCCATTAATCCTTGCACTTTTTGCTGCTTTAAATTCTATTTCCGCATCAAATTCAGGATTGATATCATCGAGAAAATCAAATTGGGAGTAAATTACAGGCCTTGAGATAACTTCATATTTTGCATTTTCATCCCAGTGAAGATATTCCCTTTCCATAAAAACAAGCTCGGCGGAATTGATAACTCCCTGTGGAATGATTTTACCATCTTCTTTCAAATATTTTTTAGCATGATTGAGGATTGGAACTTCCTCTTCATCAATCAGGGCTGTATCCATCATCTCGCAAACGATCAAATCAGCTTTCCGGTCAAAATCATATTCTAAAACATCACTGTTGACTACATTGACATTTTTAAAATCTGAAAGATTTTCTTTTGCACAGTTAAATGTGCTTCTGTCTACTTCAACAGCTGTAATCTCTTTAAAATATTCGCTTAAAAAATAAGATAAGACTCCACTACCACATCCCAAATCAAAAGCCAAATCAGCATTTGTATCATTGTCTTTTATGGCCTGATAAAAGGCCGCCAATCTGTCTGAATCCTTAAGCAGGTCAAAATGGTAAGGAGTAGTTTTGAATTTCATGAGAACTTAATGATGGTGGTGTGCATGACTGTGAGAGTGGTCCGGTTCATTAAATTCTTCACCGTTTGCAGTACTTGTGAGTTTAACGTGTTCGACACCTTTGAGTCTCATAATCCTTTCAGTTAAATCACGGATTTCTGCAATATCACCATTTACGACAATAATTTCCATACAATATTTGTCGGTCATGTGAATGTGCATACTGGTATTGATTTCATTTCTGAAGCTGTGCTGAATATCTGCTAGGCTTTCCATAACACCAGTGTAATGATGATCATAGATAACTGTTATAATACCAATTCTTTGACCTTCCATAGAGTTCATCCATTGGTATCTTACAATATAATCCTGAAGTGCATCCCGAATTCCTTTTGAACGTGACTGATATCCCCTTTCTCGTAATACTTCGTCAAAATCTGCTAATAACTTTTTAGGTAATGACATACTTATTCTCATCATAAAAACACATCGATTTACATATTGTTAATAAATATTATATTTTAAAAATATATAAATGTTATGATAAATATGAAAAAAAATATTACTTTTTTATATCATAACGTATTATCCAACCAGAAGATAATATTCCCCATCTTCTTTAGTGATGGATTTTAAAAGCCCTTTATTTTGCAGAGACAATATGATATGATACATTCTAAAATTAGTGAGTTTTAAATCCCCATATAATAAATGGCCTTCTAAAATATACTTGGAAACAAGATTTTTATCATCAACCAAATCCCGAATCAGTTTATATGATTCCTTTTCCTTCATGTTCAATTCCAGCTCTTCCAAATCCTGTTTGGAATTAACCGTATTAATTTCTTTTTCATGTTCAGACAGGCTAGCTTTATTGTCTTTAAAAACAACCAAATCTTTGTCCTGAAGCTCCTCTAAAATCTCAACTAAATCATATTCGTGAAATCCCAGTTCCTTTCTTAAAACAGAGGTAGGAACTCCGTCAGGATACTCTATATTAAATATTTTAATCTGGTCGAGAACAACCTGTTCTTTTTTAGTAATGGTAATCATATAATCAATTCTAATAGTTTTATAATAATATTTTTTAATTTAATATTACTTAATGTTTATGATAACTGCATTTCGTTTTCCAGTGCCTTAGCTTCCTGGCGGTTTTTCTCGGCATTTTCTTCGGGAGTCAAGTCATAAGGTCTTGTGAAAAATAAATCCATATCATTTACAACCTGGCAAATTGACATATGGAGAAGTTCTTTAAGAGCTAGGCTTTTCTGAACTCTGTTCAATGATTCATCTGTGTAAATCCTATCATGGTCCTGCTTATACTCCTGACGAATTTTTTCAGGGTCCAAATCATTTTGAAGTTTTGATTCCTCATACTCTTCGGTAAGCATTAAAAAGCTGATCAGTTCTTCCTTTTCATCTGCAAAGTCATTTTCCTCATCAGCAATAACCCTGTGGAAATACTGATAGACAGACTGGAAAACATCCCTTGAAACGTTGCCGTTAAGGATATTTTCTATAAATAAATCAAAAGCCTCTGAAATATAGTATTTGCCGTTTTCCACTTTGGTTGAAAATACCAGCTCATTTTCAACATTAGCTACATATTGAACAATAACAATTTCCCTGCCTTTTTCAAATGTATTAGTGTTGAATTTGGTGTTTTTTAATTTATAATCAGCATTGGTTTTTAAAGCATTTTCAATTTCTTCAATTTCCTCTTTTGAAATCTCCATAAATCTTTCATCCATTGAAACATCTCCACTATTAATTAGTTATATTTTATTAATTATAAATTTTATAAAGTTAATCATGAATGCTGAAGACATATTAACAGAACTTAAAGAATTATCTCCAAATGATAAAATTACAAAATCAGAACTGATGGTGATACTTAAAAAATATGCCCGTATCATCTCTGTAAACGATTTGATGCTGGCTACAGCACGAATGAGAAAAGACGGAGAATATGTTCAGGCAAATTACCGTGAAAAATACCTTAAAGTCTATATAAAATATTTTATAATGCGCATGAAGGAAGTTAAAGAAAAAGAGGATTATGTAGATACTCCAATAGATAAAAAAGCATTTGACGAATCATTTCCTATGCTTAAGAGAACCTTTGAAAAGGAAAGGCTTGGAAATGCCGATGATGACAAGTTCCCGTTAATATATGTAATTACAGCACTTTACACCACATTCATTTTAGAAGAACCGATTCATCCAGTTGGAAGTGAATTTCCAGGAAGTTTGTTTGTGGAAGAGAAAAATGGAGAATTTTTCTGTCCGGTTAAGGAAAACCAAAAGGACAATGTCAATGCTATCTGCCATTTATGCCTTGCAGAACAGACCCCTAACATTTAGGTGATAAGATGAGAATATGTCTTTACGGATCAGGAAGCCCGGATATTGATGAGATTTATACAGATGAAGCTTACAGATTAGGAAGTGAAATTGCAAAAAGAGGCCACAGCCTTGTTTTTGGCGGAGGAGATACTGGAATGATGGGAGCATGTGCAAAAGGCGTTCGTGACAATGACGGGAAAAGTTTAGGAATAGCTCCGCCATGGATTGGAAACTTTGAACCTTTATGTGATGACTGCAGCGAATTTATATATGTCGACTCAATGGATGAGCGAAAAAACAAATTTGTGGAAAATTCAGACGCATTCATAATATCTCCAGGAGGAATAGGCACCCTGGATGAATTTTTCGAAATCATAACCCTCAAAAAACTAAAACAGCACGATAAGGAAATTATAGTATTCAACATCTCAGGTTTCTTTGATACAATGCTTAAAATGATTGATGAGATGAGTGAAAAAGGTTTTCTCTACAAACAGGAGCACATATTTAAAGTAGCTTACAGCATAGAGGAGATATTTGAAATTTTGGAATGAAATTAAAAGTGATTTCAATGATAAGTGATAGTGAAGCTTTACAGATTGCTCAAAAAATAGAAAATGCCGGTAATATCGATATTAAAAAAACCATTGAAAAAGCAGCTACTGCAGGATATCTTGGAGAAGAACATTTCTACTGCACAGTTATTGAAGAAGGCGGAATGACACATATGGTTCCTGAAATTTTCGGTGACAGATACAAATCCATGAAGCTGGACAATCTTTATTTTGACATCATCTCCAAAGCCCTTGACCATGATGGAATTTACATTTCACTCGGCTACTGCGCAGCCAATATGATGATTCCGGACAGCGAATGCAGTGAAATAATCGAATATGACGACTATGATTTGGATGATGATGAACTGGAATATCTTGTGGAATATGCACTGATTACAGCTGATGAGGTTAAAAAATTCAGAGTTTATGCTGAAGAAGGAATTGCTGCTCATGAGAGAACTGAAGATGTCGGATTAATGATAAACATTATAGATGGAGAATATAAAGCCTATTTTGCACTTCGCTCAACAGACCAGTGCATGTCAAGCTTCAGAGTTCTTCCGTTAGGTGTTGATTATCAAAAGGAACACCCGTTATCACTTAAAAATCCGATCAATAAAATATTAATTGAAATGATCAGCAAAACTGTTGTTTTAAAATAATGATTTTCAAAAAAAATCAATGACTGAACATTGAACTTTTTCAGATACTTTTTCCCAGATTATATGCCTCATCAGGGTATTTTGAGAATTTGGTCATTGATGGAGTTCCGCAGCCATAACCTAAAACCCTTCCGCAGTCGGTTAAATTGAGATAGCGAAGCAATGTATCATAATGAGATTGCAAAGCGTCAAATGTCCAGTCATCACTGTTATATGCAACTGTCAGAAGTGCTGACTTCATATGTTTCTGCTGAATTGAAAAGTTTCTGGAGCAGAATCTGTCAACAAGTATTTTTAGCTGTGCAGACATTCCGTAATAATACAAAGGAGTTACGAAAACCATCATGTCAGCATCGATAATTTTTTCTCGGATTTCATCCATATCATCACTTAAGATGCATTCTCCTTCATAACCGCAGTGCACACATCCTATGCAGGGAGAAATATCCGCATGGGCAGCATCTATCTCTTCGACGCTGTGGCCTGCTTCGAGGGCTCCTTTTGTGAAATTTTCAGCCAACATATTTGATGAACCATTTTTGTTGGGACTTCCTTTCAAAACTACTATTTTCATATCTAAAACCTCTTTATATAGATTTAAATAATCCAAAATATATATCATTTATTACCTATTAAAAGGAGATTAAAAAATGAAAAGCAAATCAATAATCCTGGCATTAGCTGTTCTCATAATGGCATGCAGCATTACAGCTATTTCAGCAGAAAGTGCAAGTGTAGGAGACTACACTTTTGAAATTCCGGACGACTATAAATCAACCGACATTACAGACACCCAGGCAACCCTGGAAAAAGATGACACCCATGCGATTGTTGTCATATTTGCAGACAGTGTTTCAAGCAGTGATGATGCAAAAGCAAACCTTGAATCAAAAGGATATACATTTATAGGTCAGAACAGCTATGATGCAAACGGTTACTCCGTTAATCAGCAAAATTTTGAAAAAGACAGCCTTACAGTATACAGCTATGATTTCGAAATGAAAGACGGCAAATACTGTGTTATAACATATACCATCCCAAGCAGTGAACAGCCTGGAGAAAACGATGACAATCCAGTTACTGACATTATTAAAAGTTTAAAATAACCTTTTAAAGGTTATTTTTTTCTATTTTTTACATATTTTTTCAAAACTCTCATTTCAAAGAATAGAATATTGACCTGACTATTATAATTAGACAGCAGATACTTATTGCAACAGGATAACCTGACAATGCAACAATCACACCAACAACAAATAATATTAACGGAATAATCATACCATTTTTAATGTTTAGTGCATTTATCAAGTTTTCATCATCAGGATTCACTTTAATTAAAGTTCTGGCCATCAGATAATGTATAATATTTATGCAATTAAAAGTGCAATTCATCTCCGGCTTAAAGAAGCCGAAGAATTCTTGCACAACAATGTTAAAGCAAGACATTTTGAAATTTAATATGAATTAACAAATTACAGTAAAATAATTTAAATAACCATTAAATTATAAAATGATGTTCAAATTACAATATGAAAACAATTTAATCATTTTATAACTAAAAAATACATTAAACTCAATATTAATAGAAATAAAAACTTTAAATCTTTAAATACTACAAAAATCAATATACTCTCAGAGTCTCATCATATTGAGGTGATTAAATGAAGATTTATTTTAAATATACTATAAAAATAAATTGGATAATTCACTCAATTTCACCACATTATTTAATTGGAGGTTCCTTTAATGGATATAACAATATCCATAACTATTGATGGAAAATTAGATTTAAAATTTAGCTTAAATTTAATTTTTTTGATAATACATGGTTATCTTAACATCATAAGTTAAAAAAAAATAAGAGCCTCCTCTCGTTTAGATATCTGAAAAAACCATTATTTTACAGTTAAAAAATAGTTAGCCCTATTTAGAGACTCCTTAATCAAAATAGTCACTTCATTTATCTAAACATTTAAATAGTATTAACATTAATAGTATTATAAGAAGTCAAAACTTCTTTAAATAATGTGGTTAATCAATATCAGGGCTAATATTGTAGAACATTGTTCTACAATTGATATTGATTACAATAACTAATTTTTTCCATATTGCAATTGAAATTCTCAATAATTAATATTATTTCCCAAGTTCATCTAAAATTGGGATTGTAAACCTGCAAATAGAACTAATTTATAGCTTCTTTTGAACTACCACTTAACATAATCAAAAATACCCATTGAGTTTGAAATTAAAAATTAAGATATTTAAGAAAAAAAATAGTGCAAATTATGAGAAAAATCAATTAAAAATAAGAAAAAAAGAATAAGCTAAAAGCTTATTTATTGATTGAGTTGATAGCGCTTTGTGCACCTTGTTTTACAAAACCGCTTTCATCATCCAAGAGTTTTTCGAGTGCAGGAATAGCTTTTTCATCACCTAAGTTTCCTAAAGCCCAAGCAGCTGCTCCTCTTACTCTCCAGTCTTCATCTTCTAAAGTTTCAATTAACGGGTCAACAGCAGGTTCACCCATACGTGAGACTGCGGTGGATGCTTCTCTTCTAACAAGTTTGTTATTGTCATGCATTGTTTCAATTAATGCAGGAATTGCTTTTGGATTATTTATTGCACCTAATAAAGTTGCTGCATTTAATCTGATTTGTTTTTTCCTGCTGGATAATGCTTCAATTAATGGGTCTAAAGCTTCATCAGCTCTTAATTCTAATTCACCAACTGCATCTTCAACAACAAAGTCATCTTTATCATTTAATAGCTCAATTAATTCATCGATACTTCTTTCCATTTCAATCCCTCTTTTTCAATAAGGTATTTAACTACTTTTAATTATGTAATTACTATAATTTATAGTTAGTATAATATAAAAGTATTTCGATAGTATACGAACAAAATTTTATGTTAAAACAAAATTGCTATATAATGATAATTTCAAAACTATTAATATATTAAAAATTTTTCAAGTGAAATAATGTATAATATTGCAATCATAAGTGGAGACGGAATAGGCAGAGAAGTAATGGGTGCATGCGAATATTTGCTGGACAAACTGGATTTGGATTTCAGTTTTAAATATGGTGAAGCCGGTTTTGATTGTTTCAACAATAACGGAACAACATTACCTGATGAAACCGTTAAAATAGCAAAAAACAGTGATGCTGTGCTTTTCGGAGCATCAACATCAACACCAGGTCAGCCTAGCCCCATTATAAATCTGAGAAAAGAACTGAACGTATATGCAAATATCAGACCAATAAAATCATATAAAGGCGTTAACTGCATTCGTGACGATATTGATTTTGTTATAGTTAGAGAAAACACCGAAGGACTCTACTCCCAGGTCGAATACGGCGACAGCGAAAAGATGATGGCTGAAAGAATAATAACCAGAAAAGCATCTGAGAGAATTTCAAAAGCAGCATTCAATTTATGCATTAAAAGAGGCCAGAGCAAAGTTACATGCGTTCACAAAAGCAATGTCCTGAAAAAGACTGACGGAGTATTTAAAGAAAGTTTCTACAAAATTGCAAAGAATTATCCGCAAATTCAAACTGAAGATTATTATGTTGATGCAATGGCAATGTATCTGGTCACACAGCCTCAAAACTTTGACGTTATAGTATCAAGCAATCTCTTTGGAGACATATTATCCGATGAAAGTGCAGGACTTGTAGGAGGCCTTGGACTTGCACCGTCAGGAAATATTGGAGATTATAACGGTTTATTCGAACCGGTTCACGGATCAGCACCTGATATTGCAGGCAAAAACATTGCAAATCCTTGTTCAATGATACTGTCCGCTTCCATGATGCTTGACTACCTTGGAGAATGGGAAATCTCAAACAGCATCAAAAATGCCGTTGAAAAAGTGATTGCCGAGTGCAAAATCAGAACTCCAGATCTGGGAGGAGATTCATCAACAATGGATGTGACAAAAGCTATTGTAAGGGAGTTAATATAAATGTTAAACATTACAACTTTTTTAGATGCAAATTCAAAACGCCTGGACAAGGACGTGCTGTATAACCCTACTACAGGAAATAAATACAATTCCCATGAACTGCTGTCAATCGTTTCTGAAATCGGACGTAATTTAAAAGATTTAGGAATAAGCAAAGGAGACCGTGTTATAATTTATTTAAATAACTCTGAAGAATATCTGCTTTCACTTTTTGCAATATGGAGAATAGGTGCAATAGCCATTCCGACAAACAGAATAATGACTGCGGTTGAACTTGACTATCTCGCAGATGACTCAAAAGCCAAATTAATGATTACAGACAATGAAGGAAAAGATCTGATTGACATTGACACATACATCCCGGAAAATATTTCCGAATATAAAGACTGTGAAGTTTTGGATGCTGAAAATACAGATTGGGATGATTTATGTCAGCTGCAATATACCTCAGGAACCACCGGCCAGCCTAAAGGAGCAATGCTCACACATGGAAACTATTTCACTGCAATACACAACGAATGTGATGTGCTTACTTTAAAACAGGACGACGTATTTTTAGGAATTTATCCGATGGCTCATGTAGGCCTATCCTGGGCGATTTCAGCCTTAAGAGCAGCGGCTTATTACATTTTAATAGAACAGTTCAATATCGAGGAATACCTTGAGTTATGTGAAAAGGAAAAGGTTACGGTACTGACAGGAATGCCTCCAGTAATACATTCCCTAACAACAATGGATGCCCGTAAGCATTTAAGAACCGTTCGTGAAATCATCTCAGGAGGAGGTCCTCTTCACAAAAAAATCTGGAAGGATTTCCACCAGACATATCAGATTCCTATCATTAACGCTTACGGACTGTCTGAAACAATCGTAATCGGAACAGGAACAGTTATAAGACCTGAAGATTACTGGGAAGCTGACCGTTTTGAAAGTGTAGGTCATCCAGTGTGCTTTTCAGAAGTCAAAATTGTTGATGAAACAGACTCTTCAAAGATTTTACCACAATACGAACAGGGTGAAATTGCTCTTAGAGGCCCTGCTGTTGCAAAAGGATACTGGGGAAATGAAGAAAAAACAAAATCATCATTTTTAGATGACGGATGGTTTTTAACAGGTGATGTCGGTTATCTTGATGAGGACAATCGTCTGTTTATTACCGACCGTAAAAAGGACATGATTGTAATGAGCGGATGGAAAATCTATCCGACAGAAGTGGAGGAAGTACTGATAAAATATCCTGCTGTAAAAGAAATAGCCATTTTCAGCATTAACGATTGCCACAGGGGAGAATTGCCTGTAGCAGCAGTTGTCTGGGAAAATGACGCAGATGAAGAAGGACTAATCAGCTATGCACGTGAAAACTTATCCAGATATAAAGTTCCAAGAAAAATATTTACACTTGATGAGCTTCCAAGAGTAAACGGTTGGAAACTGCTTCGAAGAGAACTTAGAGAAATGTTTAAGGAGTAAAAATGAGTATAACCTACAAAAATACCCACAACTTTTCAAAAAGACAACTGGAAGAACTGTTCAAATCAGTTGAGTGGTCTTCCGGAGAATTTCCGAAAAAACTAGTACTTGCCATGAGAAATACCAATTGCGTTTACTCTGCATGGAACGGTGATGAACTGGTCGGATTGATTTCTGCCATGGATGACGGCGTAATGAACGCTTATATCAATTACCTTCTTGTAAAACCTGAATATCAGCTTAAAGGAATCGGAAAAACATTGGTTGAAAAAGTAAAAGAGCATTACAAAGATTACCAAAGAATAGCTGTTATTACAATGCATGAAAAAAGCAGATTCTATGAATACTGCGAATTTGAAAAAAGAGAAGATAAAGTACCGTTATTTCTAACGGAACTTGAAGATTAAAAAAACCTGATTATTCGAAAATCATAGTTCCAATGCCCTCGGTGGTAAATATTTCATAAAGCAGGGCATGTTCTATCCTTCCGTCAATGATATGACAGGATTTAACACCATTTTTAATTGCATTTACACAGGTTTCGATTTTTGGAATCATACCACCAGTAATAATTCCCTGTTCAATTAAATCAGGAACTTCTGAAATTCTGATTTTTTGAATTAAAGTTGACGGATCTGAAGGGTCTCTTAAAACACCGCGAACATCAGTTAGAATAATTAATTTTTCTGCACCCAATGCACTGGCAATCTCACCGGCAGCAGTATCAGCGTTAAGATTCAAACTTTTTCCATCCTTATCAATACCAATTGGGGAAATTACAGGAGTTACGTCATACTCCAGAAACATTTCAAGCATTTCTGTGTTGATTCTTTCAACTTCACCGACAAGACCCAAATCAACAAGTTCCTCATCGATTTTACTGGCCGGCTTTTTATGAGCATAAATTAAACTTGAATCTTTACCGGACAAACTAATTGCGTCACCGTCATGTTTGATAAGTTCTGAAACAATTTCAGTTGAGATTTTACCTGCAAGAACCATTTCAATAATTTCCATGGTTTCCTCATCAGTTACTCTTAAACCTTTGATGAATTTAGCTTCCTTACCCATTTTTTCCATAGACCTTGAAATTTCAGGACCTCCTCCATGGACTATAACAGGTTCCATTCCAACATATCTCAACAGTACTACATCACGAGCTGTGGATGATTTTGCATCATCATCAATCATTGCATGCCCACCATATTTAATTAGAATTTTTTTACAGTAAAATTCCTTAATAAATGGTAAAGCTTCAACTAAAACATCAATTTCTGTCATTTTATCACTACATTAAATATTTTGTTTCATCATTTATAATCTTTTAAGTTTATATGTTCAGAAAATCAACCCATTATTATGTCTGAGATGAATAACATTAAAGATTATCTTATAAGTTTGGGTGCAAGCAAAGTCGGTTTTGCAGATGTGAACGGTCTGGCCAGCGAATTTGTTGATTTGCCTAATGCTATAAGCATTGTTCTGAAAATTCCAAAAGAAACCATACAGTTAGTTAAAGATGAAAGCTATGGAGAGTACTGGGCATCTTTTCACAAGCAAATTGACAAGTTAACTGAAATTTCGCTAAAAGGTGAAGCGTATATAAAAAATTTGGGATACAATGCATTCGGACTTACAATGACTCGTAATGAATGTGACATGAAAAAACTGTTAAGCATTTTACCATATAAAACAATGGCCACCAAATCAGGCCTAGGCTGGATTGGACGCTCAGCACTATTCGTCACACCAGAATACGGTTCAGCTGTAGCTTTAGGAGGTATCTTAACTGATATGCCGCTTGATTTTGGAACACCAATTACTGACAGTGAATGTGATGAGTGTACCAACTGTCAGGAAGCATGTCCTGTAGATGCAATAAATCCTCAAAAATGGAATGACCGTTTAAGCAGGAAAGACATTATAGATATCGAAACCTGCAGCGAGTATATTATCGACCAGTATAAGGCAGGACTTGGATGTACAAAATGCATGAGCGAGTGTAAACTCACTCAGGAATATCTGAAACGAGAGTAAAGAAAAATTCCACATTTATGAATTTCCGTTGAAATTAGAAAAATAAGTGAAGTATTTTACTATTAAATAATTAAAAAAAATAGTTAGGAGTTTTGAAACTCCTATAATCCGCATTTGAATTTGAATCTGTACTCTTGGTTTACAATTTCCATTCCTTCAAATGAACCGTTTAAAATTTCTGCAACTTTTTGCAGGTCACTTGCAGTGATTGCACTACCGTTAGCTATTGGTGAGAAAAAGGTTATCTCATCATCAGTTATGAGGTAGTTTAAAAGTTTAGTGTTTTCTTTTTGGTATTTTTCGACAATTGCTAAGATTTTTTCTTCAATTTCTTTATCTAAGTTTGCCATAATATCACCTGTAATTGTTAATTAATTTACGAAGTATTTAAATTTTTGTACTTGAATGTAGATGACATTGAAATAAAAGTAAAAATTTTTTAACTAAATTAAATATATTAAAAATCCAATTAATAAAATGACCTGATTTTAAAGTAAACTATAAAATTATAAAAGCTACTTTTAATTTCTGAGAAGGTACATACCTGTCAGAAAACTCCATATGATTAAGGTGTATGCTGAAAGCCTTTCATAGACTGGCATGTAGATACTACTTATGCTGAAAAACATTACCCAGAATATTATAAGGCCAAAAATTCCAAGGATTAATGTGCTTTTTTGATAGGCTTCAAATTCGTTCATCGATCTTGAAACCAGGATAAGTAAAATGTTTCCTCCAAGTATTGTCATTACAGCACCCAGAGTATGGTATCCTGAAGTTAAAGGATTTCCCCCATGAATAAGACCGACGATAATGACTCCCAATGCAGTAATCAGAGAAAAAATATAATAAATTATTTTGTTTTTGACTATGAAATCCTTAAGTCTGTAGAAACTGCCGAAAAGCAGGACCAAACCAATTAATATAAAGGCAGAGTTCATAAGCCAGAATAATGGTGAGTTCGGATTTGGAATACCAAGCTCCGAAATGGTGTGAAAAATATAAGTTTCAAAAATAGAAGCTTTAAAAAAAGTTGCGGAAACAGCTTCAGCTATTATATAGTAAAGATACCAATTATAAAGACAATTCCTGCAACTTTAGACTTCATTTTTAAATTCCGAATTTTCTATTGAAGTATTTTTCTTTTAAATCAAAGTTTAATTCTTCAATATCTGCACCGCCAATAGCTTTCTGCAATATTTTATAGCAGGATTTTTTAGGTACAGTAATATCAGTAATATGGGATTTGTTCCATATTTTATCAAATCTTTTCTTAAGATTTTTGATTTCAAGCTTTTCAACTACATTTTTAAGATTAATAATGTTAGCTTCATTTATTACGTCATATGTTGCATATGTTTGGGCATCCATTACAATAGGGTTTAAACCAAGGATGTATCTTTGCAGGTCATAATCCATGAATGAATCATAATCCTGGTTATATGCATAAACATGAGCTTTTGCAGACAATGCATCGATGAATACTAAAAACTGATTTGCGACCAATGCTCTTGATATGATTTCATCACAGAAGTTTAATGCAGTTTCGATTTTATCATCGGAAGATGAATTGACATATGTTTCATAATCTTCAAATCTGAATGCTACAAGAGCAAACATGTACAAGTCAATCCAATCATTATCCTTAACAAAGTCAAGTGCCTTATCAGTTAATTTCAAATCATCGGATTTGTCAAAATCACTTAATGTTGCTTCACCGGATTCAGCTTCTTCACCATTTAAAACAGGCAATAATCTTTCTACCAATTCCTGTTTTTTACCTGAAACTTTAAGACCATTTTCCCTTAAAAGGTCTTTCAGTTCAGCAACAGTATATTTTTTGGATACTTCTTCAGCTGTTAATGCTTCACTATCGCTTTCAGCTGAGATTTCACCTATTTCCCCTTCAAGGTATCCTTCTTCAATCAGATATTTTACGCAATCTTCACCTGATTGAAAAGTACCGAAATTTCCTTCATTTAAAATTTGCTCGATTGAATAACCGCTGTTTAAAAAATTTAAAACATTGAATACTTCTAATTTTTGTTCACTCACTTAAACACCTTTTATATTTCCTCAGCAATAATAAGATATTACCGAATGTTATAATTAAACTCCCCATAAAGATAGCAAATTAGTTCGAAATTTAACTTAACAATATAATATATCTTTTTTTGTTAATTTAATACTTTGCTTAAATCTATGGAATTTTTTAAATGGCAATTGTGAAGAATTCAATAATTATAAAAATTATCACCACCACAGTGAAAATTAATATAAAAAGATGCTGATTTTTCCATGACCTGTTTTTTAAGATTAAAATAGTTAAAACAACAATTAAAGAGATGTTAATGAGAGAAAATAAGTCTAACATTAACATCACCTTTTAAGTATTTTGGATATGATATTAAAAACATGACGGGATTCTCTTTTTTTGCTCGGATATGTCCTGGCAAATATTTTCATGAGCTCTGAAATATTTTTATCAGGATTTTGGTGAACAAGTTCTTCTGCAATATTCTGCAGGCTTTTTGGAGGAACCTTTGAATCCCAAACATCCATAAAGACATTTTTGATTCTTCTGAGTGTTCTTGGGTCCTCAATCTGTTCATAGTCAAACTCTTCTTTAAGCTGATGTTTTACATATCTAATGTAGTGAGTATCATCTTTTTGATAGATTTCAGGAATCTGCAGACCGAATTCATCAAAATATTTATAGATTTCCTTTAAGACGAATCTGCGGGGAACACTATCAGGTTTTCTTGCTTCATCTTCGATGTCTCTTGGTTTGATTTTAAGATACATCTGACCTCCTTTGAAATGTTCGCCGTTGATGACAACCCCTTCAATTACTCGTCTGCCGTTACGTTTTTTGTATTCGTCATTGATCTGCTTAAGAAGTGATTTTACTTGCTGGATGGCATCATATAATGTTGGGAATGAATCTTGGCAAACAACTTTATATTTTTGAAGTTTATGATTTCTTCCGCACCACATTATTGAAAATGAATTTTCAAAAGGGTATTTCTCTATTGCGAATATGCTGTCGGGAGTTTGAAAACCGTCCAAATCAGAATAGCATTTCATGGATATGTAATTGAGAAATGTTTCATCAACATAAGCTCCGATTAAGCGAATATCGATATAGGCATCCATGTAATCGATTTCATGTTTGTTTAAAATTCCATAAAGCTCAAACATCAAAACATCATTGGAATGGAAATTTTCCCCAAAGAAGTCTTCAATTGCTTTTTTGTCAACAAGCTTGAACATGTCAAGAATATGTTCGTCCGCTACAGGCTGGCCTCTTGTTTTTGGAACTATTTCAATTGAATCTCCCAAATCATCATTGAGAGAATAGATTATCAGACAGGTACCGTCAAGTTTTTCCTGACAGTAATAGACAATGCTTTCATCATCCTCTTTCAATTTGTGTCTGTCATCCCAGTAATGAATTTTTGGAAATGACTGTACAAACTGCTCGGTATCATAACTTCTGCCACTTTTTTCTGTTATGTGAGTAATAATCATTGATCCGAGATACCTGTTCGGTTTTCTGCAAATATATCCTCTGATAACATTGCCCTGTGGTGTTTCAGCTTCAAATTCACGCAGATGTTTAGGTTTTACTTTATTTTCAAAATATTTCTGACAAAATTCTTCTTTCATATGGCAGTCCCCAAAAGTGATAATTGAATAAGCTAGTAAAATACATATTTTTACAATTGTATTTACTTAATAAAGTAATATCATCATTAAAGTATTTAAAATAGTCAGTTTCAAATAAGAACAATTTTAAGAAGTCAGAACAATTTTATTAAGTCATACAACTTTTTCTTAAAAATAGTTAAAGAAATATATAAATAATCAGATATCTTAAAAAACAAGAATCAACCATTAATTTTTTAAAAATAGATTAAATATGCCAATATAAGTTAAATAACACTACTAGAAAAAAATATAAAAAAAATAAATTAGAAATAAATTTGTTTTTCAATCATATCCATCATAGGCCTAACATCATCAGACATATTGATTTCAGTAATATTTTTTGGAGATCTTTTTTTAGAAGCATAATATGCTTGCGCAAAACTCCTGCTGATATAAAATACTCCACTAAAATCTATAACAAAATCATCGTTATTAATTTGATTTATTTTATTTATAAAATCAGTAGCCGATTGATTGAAATCTAAAGCATCATTTATTTCATCTTTAATTTTAATAATCATGAATCACACCTAATTTAAAGGAACCTGGTTTATTGAATTCTATCAAATTATAAATATTTTGGATTTCATATTTATTTAATCTTATTGCAATTAATGTACCATTAAAGATATGTTTTTTCTTTAATAAATAATATTTATAATTTTCACCAGAAATATGTAAGCAGCCTGCACGTGACACCATTAATATTTCACCCCAATTTCCTTCTGCCACTAATTGGATGACCGTCCATAACCCATTTCCCCTCTCAAATTGTGAATCAGAAATTGTAGAAAAAGTGCCAACAGCTTTTTCAATTGCTTGACAATCATTTTTAAAGCCAACATTTTCTCTTTCAAACAACCCCGGAATCGATAATCCATCATCTATAACACAAACATCTAATTTTTTATAATCCGAAAGTAAGTTAGAAAAAATATAACTTTGAACAAAATTATTGTCCAATTTAGAATGATCATAAACATTATTTGCTAACTCTGAAATAATTGTCCTCAATGCAAAATAACTTCCATAATTCGTATCTAAATTACCCATATAGTTAGTAAGAAAATCCACTTTGTCACTCTCAATTCTAGAGTTAGGCAATTCAGAAAATAATTTGTCAGATTCCAACTTATTTTTCAGATAATCGAATGCATTTTCATTGTTTGACAACATCAAATTTTGATTTTTACATTCGCACAATAAAGGAAGAACCGTAGCAGGATTAAGTTTTAAGCTCCCTAAATCAATTTTATCACCATGTTTATCATGTATAATCTTTTCAAATTCCATATAGTTTTCAAACAAATTTTTAAGCACAATCATAATGCCCCCAATTTATAATTGAAACTAGAATGTGAAAAAATCCTGATTTAAACAAACATTTAGTTTACACAGTTAATTTATCAAAATAAGTATTTAAAATAGTCAGTTTCAAATAAAAACAATTTTAAGAACTTAACACAATTTTATTAAGTCATACGACTTTTTCTTAAAAATAGCTATAAAAATTGGATAACAGTCAGATATTCTAAAAACTAAAGCAAAACTAGCTAAATTAATTCAAAAATATTGAAAAAAAGAGAAATATTAAAAAAATAGATGATAATCAAGGATTGCAAGCTTCATCAGCAGCTCCCATTATAACGCTGATTTCATCGGAAATATTGATTTCTGAAATCTTTTTGGGAGATTCATATTTGGCATTGTAATAAGCCTGAGCATAGTTCATAGTAATAAACATTACATCCTTAAAATCAAGTATAAATTCTTCTTCAGGTATCTTATTTAGAATTTCCACCAGTTCAACTGCAATATCACTGGATTCCAAATGAGTACCAAATTCTGCACCAACATTAATAAGCATTTTTACACCTACATTTATTTTTAAACTTCATCATAAATAAACAGTTTTGCAAAACACCCAAATTATATATTCAGAATCATTACAGAAATATAGTTTAGGTGGAACAATGAAAACTTGCCCGAAATGTCAAAGAAAACTCATCAGAGTATTTCATGACACAACAGACGAACTGGCTGTTGAGTCTCTTAATGGTGAAATAATATTTGGAAACTGCTGCACCAGCAAATACGACTATTACTGTGAATACTGCGATGAATTTTTTGATTCCGCGCAATTACCATAGAACATGTTCACCGCACCTATCACACTCAATTTTAATTCAAATGACAAACTACAATCCCAAAACATCCCTGTCAGGATCTGCATTCTTGAAGAGATTGATTTTAGTATCGCTTCTCCATGTGAACTTCAAAAGACCTTCATGGATTTCATTTAATTTTTCATCATCAAATCCTTCCAGATAGTATATTTTTCCCCTTTCCCCGACATTCATCATGAATCTGATTAGATGCCTGTATACCATGATTGAAAAAGGATTATAGACAACAATATCGTCAGTGATATATTCAATCAGCATATCCAGCTTGAAAACATCCGGAGTTATGATTTCAACATCACAATTAGGAAATTTTTCAGAAATTATTGATTCATAGTCCATAAGAACACCTGAAATTATATTTGTTCAATCAATATTTAATCATTAATGATATCAATTATTTATCCCCCAATGTGAAAAATTGAGAGATTTAGAAAATAAATCCCATCAAGTAAAATTACTATAACCTTTAAAAATTAGTTTAACCTTATAAAATTGTTTTAATTTAATACTGTGCAATTTATAAACCTTGAAAACAGATATAAAGAACACCAACTAAAAATCGTAGGTTATACTATGAATAAAAAAGATTTTGAAACTAGAACCAATATTATAAAAGAAACATTTATGGACGATAAAAATATTAAATGCCACATTCCGACAGAAGAACTTGAACTGGATGAAAACATTCACCAGGAAGGGGACTTTTTCATGACTGAAGACGGAGAATTTGTTGATTTGGAATTCCAATTTACAGATTTTACTGAAGATGAACTCGTAAAGTTCATTGAACTTGCTGAAAATTTACATGAAAAATACGAAAGAAAAATTAGAATCTATATTCTCTGTCCGAAATACATAAATGTATACGTCAAGGAAATTGAGATAATGTCCGATGCGGATTTTACAATAAAACTATGCTGCACAAATATAGACCCTTGCGAAGTGATTTTAAACGGAATTAAAAATAAGATAAAAAATAACGAATTTCTCGATGAAGACGATTTCCATGCACTGGCAATGCTTCCTGTAATGTGTGATAAAGACAAAAAACATTATTTCAGGTCAGAATCGATTAAAATACGTAATCGCCTACTTTACTGATTACTTGTTCCATTTTAAAATGGTTTTGCCGAATTTAGAAATATGATCAATATCAAAGGCTTCCTTCAGGTCATTTAAGGAATTTATTTCACAGATATTGGTGATTAATTTTTCTAAATAATCAAACATGTGAGGATTTTCACTGAGGAGTTTAACGACTCCTATAAAATCTTCTCTCTCAGAGCGGCTGTTTCCCTGAAGAGTCAAACCTTTTTCCAAAACCATACGTGTGTTTATAGGAACAGGGTATTCGCTTACACCGAAGAGATTTATTGTCCCCTGAGGATTAATCAAATCGATAATTTGGTCAATGGCGGACTGTGATGCGCTTGAACCAACACATTCAAATCCGTGGTCAATTGCCAAATCATCAGGGACATCATGAATTCTATAGATTTCATCAGCAAATGAAAAAAGATTGAGATTATTCTGGTGCTTTCCGAAAGCTATAACTTTGGAATCTGGAAATTTCACTTTTAAAAGCAAAGTAGTGATGAAACCCAAATTTCCATCACCCCAAACGCCCAGAACGTCTTTTGGAGTTATTGCCAAATCTTCAAATTTGGAAATTCCCTGATATGCTACTGTAATCAATTCCATGAATGCACTGACATGAGGGTTGAAATCATCGGGGATCTTAACAACACGAGTATCATCAAGTTTAATTAAATCTGAAGTAAAACCGTCAAATCCGCTTCCTCTGAATTTGGAAGAGTATGAATAATTCAGTCTACAGACATCATCCCCTGAAGGAGTGTTAGGTATCATTACCACCTTATCTCCTGATTTGAAATTATTATTGCCGTCATATACTACCTCACCGATTCCTTCATGAATCAGTGCCATAGGCAATTTCTTATCGAGAATCTCAGCAGGCCTTGATCCCTGATAGTATCTCTGGTCGGCCTGACAGATTGAAAGGTAGGTCGGTCTTACGACTACGCCGTCCAATTCGATTTCATCGATTGATTCTTCAAAAAACTTAGGAGATTTTAATCTGTAAACAATGTTAATCATGCTTGTCCTCAAGTATTGTATTTGCCAGTTTCAAATCATAAGGGTATGTAATCTTGATATTTGTGACTTCACCGTCGACCAGATATACATCTTCATCTTTAAGAGTGAATATTTTACATGCATCTGTCAGGATATTGCTTTCCTCTTCTGTTAAGCTGTTGATGAGATTGAAAAGTTTCTTTATATTGAAGCTCTGTGGAGTCTGGCCCTGGTAATAATAATCCCTTACAGGAATGCTTTCAATAGTTTTTGCGTTGATACTCTCAACAATAGTATCTGTTGCAGGAATGACTGTATCGCAGGCACCGTATTTTTTTGCAGCTTCTATATTGTCTTCAATAATTCTATGAGTAACAAACGGCCTTACAGAATCATGAGTTATTATAATTGACTCATCATCGATTCCGAAATGTTCATCAATATAGTTTATACTGTTCAATAAAGTATCATTTCTTGTTTTTCCACCTTCAATAACAATAATATCATCATCACTGCCAATATGCTCTTTTATAAGATGTGTAGTATGATTTATATAATTTTGAGGTGTTAAAACAATGATTTTATCTATTTTACTGTTAATTACAAATTTTTCGATAGTGTGAATGATAACAGGCTTACCTCCCAAAGGCAGGAACTGCTTTGGAGTGTCTGTGCCACCCATTCTTGATCCGACACCGCCTGCTAAAATAGCTGCAAAAATCATTAATATTACTCCTTTCCTATTTTCCTAGATAAATATCTTTAAAAAATAGTATATATAATTTTTAAAAAAAAAGTTTTGAGAGTGAAAACTCTTAAATTAAAGTTTTCAATCCTTTTGAAACATTATTAAAAAGTGAGACTTGCCTTCAGGAATATCCTCACCAATCTCCTCATTGAGATATATCCTCTTAAGACCCTGTTTTTTGAAGAGTTCTTCCAAATCATCAGGAGAACTTCTCATTTTTGTAGGAGGTCCTTTAGGAACATCCCATGGTTTATAATCCATAATAGCAATTTTTCCATCTTTTTTAACTATTCTTGCAAGTTCTGCGGCAGCTTCATCAAGCTGTCTGGAAGCTTTAAATCCATGGAAAACGTTGACAAGCAGAACCACATCAACGGATTCATCTTCAACGCCAGGAATTCCTTTAGGAATATCCGCTTCAATGTTTACGAGATTTTCAACATTATTTTCCTTTTTGTAGGTTTCCATATCTTCAATAGATGCGTCATAAACGTCCACTGCATAAACAGTATTGGTTGTAAGTTTTTCTTCAATTACCTGAATTGCAATATGTCCGTCTCCACAACCTGCATCCATGAAAATTTCATCACCTTTAAGGTCTAATTCGTTTAAAATTTCATTAGAATCCAGAAAAAGCGCACTGGAAAACCCATGAGCTCTATGTCCGTTTTCAGGCATCATCATAATTTTCACCTAAATCATAATCTTTAAAAAATAGTATATAATATTTGTCAATAGTAAAATTAGTTAATAACGTTAAAAAAAATAGTTAAAAATAATAAAAAAAAGTTATAAGAGGATTATTTTTTCCAAGTTTGTTTTACTCCTCTTCCTCTTTTACTTCCAGGTTTGGTGTAACTTCTTTTTTGTCTGGTTCTTCTATTAGTCCCTTTTACTTTTGCCATATTTTCCCCTCCTTAAAATTGATAATCATAAAATTAGATAATATATATAACAAAAAAATATTTGTTTTCAATATATTTAAAGCTTTTCTTTAAGTGGTGTATTCTGCATTAATTTTTACATAATCATAAGTTAAATCACAACCCCATGCTGTAGCCTGACCGTCACCTAGAAACATGTCAATATTGACAGTCACATTTTTGGATTGCATTATCTTTTCTGCTCTTTCAAGGTACGGTGTGTCTTCAAAAGCCAGAATTTCACCTTTTCTAACCAAATCAACATCATCCACATCATCAGCAATTGAAATTGTCACAATATCAGGATTTAAATCACAGCCGGAGTATCCTATAGCTGAAACGATTCTTCCCCAATTTGGATCACCACCAAATACTGCTGATTTGAATAAACTTGAAGAAATAATTGATTTTGCAGCCAGTCTTGCGTCATTGTCATCTTTTGCGCCGACAACATTAGCTTCTATGAATTTAGTTGCTCCTTCACCATCACGAGCCATCTTTTTAGCAAGATCGATACACAGATAATTCAGCGCTTCCTGGAAATTCTCATCCATTTTGCCTTCTTTAACAACGTCAACACCTGATGCACCGTTGGCCATCATTAAACATGTGTCGTTTGTACTTTCATCGCCGTCAACAACTATCATGTTAAAACTGACATCCGCTGCCTGCTTTAATGCTTTTTTAATTTCATCAGCAGGAACTGCTGCATCAGTTACAACAAATGACAGCATTGTACCCATATTCGGAGCAATCATGCCGCTTCCTTTTGTGATACCTGCAATTTTTACGGTTTCACCAGTAGTTAATGTGACTTCCACTGCACATTCCTTCGGAAAAGTATCTGTTGTCATGATAGCTTTTGCAGCAGCAAGAGAATTTTCCGGTTCGTCGCCTAATTTTGAAAGTGATTCATATGCGACTTTGGAAATTATATCGATAGGCATTTCACGACCAATAACACCTGTTGAAGAAATCGCAATTTCCTCTTTAGGTATTTTCAAATCACGGGAGACAAGTTCAACTAAAGTTTCACAATCTTTAATGCCCTGATCTCCGGTAAAACAGTTAGCATTTCCACTATTTACAAAAACAGCAGAAACTTTTCCATTCTTGACAACATTTTTAGTGTATTTAACAGGAGCAGCTACAACTTTGTTTGAAGTAAATACCGCTGAAGCAGTACTGTTAGGGCAAAGGATAATAGTAACACCATACTTTCCTTCACGAGCTCCAGATACTTTAACATTATCAATTACGGAAAATCCGCCATCTAAATCTTTAATAAAATCCATAAAATCACCATTTAGTATAAATGTTCAACATTATTGTAATAAGGATTATCTTCAACACCCAGAATCTCTGCAGACTGGTTTTCATTATAGTCCACTTCATCAGATTCGTCAAATACCACACCATCGCTTTTATTCAAATTGGTAGTCATTTCAACAGTTACATTTTCAATGTGAGTAGTATTATTGGCAGTATCATTGTTTGTGCTTTCAAAACTCATGAAAACACCGGCCGAAGCTCCAATAATGAATGCCAATAAAATTATAATCATGACCAAAACGGTTTTGCCGCCACCTTTCTTCTGTCTGTTATACTTATTATTTCTACGAGAATCCTGACGATTATTTCTTTTCATGAAAGAAGATTTTATACTTCTTTTACTATTGTTTCTATTAAAAGATGATTTATGACCCTTTTTATTATAGTTACCATTTCCAGGTCTTAATACTCTCTTATCGTCTTTTTTTCGTCTCATATTATGTACTCTTTTTTAATTCATTATGCAATAAATGCATATACTAAAGCCAATATAATTCCAACAAAACCAAACATGCCTAATCCTAAAATAGACATCAGATATACAAAAATAAATACGAATGCAAAAACACCAATCAGTTTTGCTTTTTGATTTTCCACCAGGTTAATTAAAGTCCTTGAAAATTCAGACGGAATATTATACGCATATAATCCGTTAGCAAGTTCGAATACAACCAGTGACAGCGGAGATGTAGAAGGTAAACTGTCCACCAACTGAGCTCTTTCTCCAGCTTCACGTCTGCTTCTGCCTACTCCTGCTCTGATTTTTGCACCGTTGTCAAGAGCAAACCATGCTGCATCAAGACCTGCACGAATTGCCAAATCTTTAGATGGGAATCTTGCAATGAAATCATCACCACCTTCCCTATAACCTTCAAGCTCACCGTCACATTCTGTTTCAATGAAGTTTTTGATTCCGGTCATCAAGTCTACAAGCTGATTTCTGCCGTTTTTATCAATAAATTTAGTGGAATCAATAAGATCAATGAATAAATAATTTTCCAAATCAACAGGACGGGATTCTTTAAGCAAAAATGGAGAATCAAATACCAGCGCATATTCTCCGCCAAGTTTTGTAAATGCAATTCCAGGGAAACTTCCAACATTTTGAGTGTAGTGAATTGCACGCTCAATGGAAGCTGCTCCAGTCATTCCCACTGCGGAAATTACCTGAATACCTTCAGACAATCCTATTCCAATAAGTTCAATAGCTACACGAATTGCATCATTTTTGCTTAACATTCTTGCAACAAGCTCAGTAGCTGTTTTTTCGACAATTTCTCCTTTTTCTGTTTGGATAATTTTTACAAAAATATTAATTAAATTAGAAGGATGTTCCAGTTCAATATAAAAATAACGGTCACTACCCATGATAATATTACTAACTAACGCATATTCTTCAACCCTATTTTCAGCAGGAGACAGTTCATAAAAACTGTATTCCTCAGGAATGTTTTCAGCACCCACATCACGTATAAGATTTTCCTGAATTGATTCTGAGGTAATTTGTGCTTTTTCCAGCTCAAAAAGAATAGTTTGAGTATAATTGAATAACTCTACATATTCTGTTTCCAGAGTATTTGTCGGGAAAAATTTTGTCCCCACAGCAATAGGATTAAGCTTTGTTGTGAGTTTGATATATGCTTTAGTTAGAAAACTAGTCATCGAATGCATCTCCTTTCTCAAGTTCTATTTCGAAATCACCAGGTTTTTCCAAAATCATATCAGGTTTGACAGATACAAATGGGAATTTCCAGGATCCCAGTCTTCCGGCTATTGTACTTGCAATATTTCTGGAGTTTCTTTTTATGAACACTTCATCATGAGAACTGACGCGCACTAATATGTTATATGGTGCGTTTTCGGTTACTTCATCAGCTAGCAGAATATTTAATTCAAAATTACCTGGTCTTGTAAATAAATCGTTACGAACTGCAATCAATGGCTTTTTCTCAAGGCCTAACCTGTCTGCTACAGTAACAGATATATTACCTGCGTTTTTAACAGCTAACTTATAATCTTTAGGATGCACCAGTACAAAAATCACATATGGTGCTGCGATTTCAACATCATCAACCATCTCAACGATTTTGTTGAACATTGGTATTTTTGAAAAGATATTTTCAAGCCTGGAATCCGCATTGTTTTCATTGTCAATACGAATGATAGCCTGTTTAGCAATGTTCAATGGAGAAATCTCGAGTCCTTCCTTACCAGTGTAGATTTCCCATTTTTTAAAGTTCAGTTCCTTGATAATCTCATCACAGATATGTTGAAGAATGTTTTTATCTTTTTTAGGTTTGTTTGGCTTACCAAAGGTAAGTCTGCCATTATCAATAATGAATGGAATTCTCATTGAAGAGATATTTCTGAATTCAGCAGCATAATCTCTGAATTTATCGTTAGATAATATTTTTGCTTTTTCACTTGTAGCAATTTCTAAAATAAAATGATCAGCATCATTACCTGCAGGAACTTCCTCCACATTTTCACTTTCCAGCAGTTTCAAGAATTTTTCCTTATCATCAATATCATGACGAAGTGATGCATCGGCAATAATTACAAATTCATCCTCACTTTCCTCAAGTGCTTTAACAGCAGCAAGAATATTACTCATTTGAGGTTGACCATTTTGATTTTTAACGTGAAAAGCTACATTTGAAGCATCAACTACAACTTTCATAATATCACCTAATCAACATTATATTATTTTTTAAATCAGTATACTATATTTGTTTAAATGTATATATAATATTTAAGTTATATGGTATTTATTGGATATTTTCCAAATAAAAATTTTTCACCACCGACATTATTTAGATAAATTTCAATGTCTGTGTCTGTAATATGGTAAACATTATATGAATTTTTGATTTTTCCTCTCAGCTTTGATGAACACAATGAACCTGCATTGACAACGACTGTTTCGTTTATTTTCCAAATATTCGGCACATGCTTGTGTCCGGATAAAACAAGGTCGACTTCATGGGTTGTTAATGTCTTTAGAATATCTCCCGCATCAGACAATACATTACGTTCACGTCCTGTCTGAGGAATCGGAACAATATGATGGTGCAGAGCTACAATGGAAAAATGATCGTTTATGACACACTCATCCAGCTGGTGTTCCAGCCACAAATGTTGAGGAGTTCCGATATGCCCCTTGTTTTCATCAGGAGAACTGCTGTCAAGACCGACAACTGTATATTTTTCACCAAATGTAAGTTTCCAGCTTTTTTCACCGACTAATTCTTCAAAACTTTGATAACCTAAATTACGTGAATCATGGTTTCCTGGAACGGCAAATAATGGTGCTTCAAACATTTCAAGATATTTGGTTGCCTGTTGAAACTCTTTATAATAACCATGTTCAGTGAGATCCCCGGTCAATATTATCATGTCCGGTTGTAAGTGATTGATTTCAGCTACAGCTTTCATGAATATTTCTTCATTAAACTCTGACGCACTTACATGCAAATCGGAAATGTGTGCAATAAATGTCATTATATCTATTGGTTTAATTTCATGATAGCTTCTGCAAGGTCTCCTTTGCACTCTTCAAGTGCAGCTCTTGCTTCATCTTCAGAAACATTGGCACTGTTAGCTACCATTTCAACATCTTCATCAGGAATTTCAATTTCATAGTCAAGTTCTACTTCACGTGCTTTACCTTCAATCTGGTAAGTTTCCTGACCCATTACATTCATTAGGCTTACACTAGGATTGTCGATGATTAATTCTTTTTCGTCAAAGCGGATAATGACTTCACGGACACCTTCAAGCTCGTCCATTTTCATTCCCATCTTTTTCATCTGTCTTTCCATCTGTTTCATTTGTTTTTTATTCATACCAGGTATCATTTTTAATCCTCAATAAAATAACTATTTATAATTATATTTCTAATTATTATTAAAAATTTGGTTGAATATTTAAAAAAAAATTAACGGATTTAATTGGTAAATCCGTATCCTTCAGTTTCAAATGTCTTTGCAACTTCCTTCAATACTTCAGGAATATTAATCTGCTGAGGACATTCCTCAATACAGGTTTCACATTCGCTGCAGTCTGAAGCAAGCCCCACATCAGGAAGTTTTGAATAGTTGAGATAAGCATTTCCGAACTGTGTCCATTCTTCCCCTTTTTTGTTTACAATCTTTTCTTTGTTGTACAAATCAAAGATTTTGGCAATGTTAATCTCTTCAGGACATGAGTCAACACAGTATCTGCACTTTGTACAGTCAACTGTAATGTTACTGTTGATAATTTCAGCAACTTCCTTGACTATTTCATGCTCTTCATCATTTAACGGTTTGAAGTTTTTAAATGATTCAATATTTTCTTTTAGCTGATTAAGGTTGCTTGCACCGGTTAAAGTGACATCTACTCCATCAAGACCTGCTACAAATCTCATTGCCCATGATGTAACAGGATCATCAGGATTATAATCCTTCATCAGTTTTTCAGCATCTTCAGGAACATCTGCTAAAAATCCTCCTTTGAAAGGTTCCATAACCATTACTGATTTGCCATATTTTTTTGCAACTTCCAGACATTTCCTAGATTCAATATTCTCATCTTCCCAGTCAAGGTAATTAATCTGCAATAAAACAAATTCCAGTTCAGGATGATCAAATAAAATTTCTTCAAGAAACTCAGAATCCCCATGTGTGGAAATACCAATATGCTTAATAAATCCTTCTTCTTTTTTCTTTTGTATGAATGAATATAAATCCACATTTTTCCATGCATTTTCAGTGAAGCCACTTACATTATGCAGCATGTAATAATCAAAGTAGTCAACACCGCAGTTTTCAAGCTGCTGAGCAAAAATAGGTTCCAACTGTGATTCTTCAGTAATTACAAACAAAGGAAGTTTTGTTGCAATTTTAAATGATTCACGAGGATATCTGTCCACTACAGTCTCTTTAAAAGTCTTTTCACCAACACCTTCATGGTAAACGAATGCAGTATCAAAATGGTTAAATCCACTTTCCATATACAAATCCACCATTTCATTTACCTGTTCAATATCAATGCTTGTAACATCATTTTCATCCAAAAGTGGAAGTCTCATCATTCCAAAACCTAAACTAGCCATTTTAATTCCCCAAAATACGATTTTTAAATTATATAACTCAATGAATATTCAATAATCTTTCCGTTGCTCGAAATTACCATAAATTTCGGCATTATTATCTATTATTAATATAATTATATTTTAAATCTTTTGATAGGCTATTGAAAAGAATACCTATTTAATCAATTATCATTATAACTATTTCCATGAACAAAAAACGATGCAACTGGGCAACTGATGTTGAAGAGATTTATGTAAAATACCATGATGAAGAGTGGGGAATTCCAACCCATGACGACAGGCAGCTATTTGAAATGCTTGTTCTGGAGTCATTTCAGGCAGGACTTTCATGGATAACAATACTTAAAAAGCGTGAAAACTTCAAAAAGGCCTTTGACAATTTTGATGTTGTTAAAGTGGCAAATTATGATGAAAATAAAGTCAACGAGCTTAGAGAAAATGCTGGAATTATCCGTCACAAAGGCAAAATCAATGCTGCAATCAAAAATGCCCAGGCATTCATTGAAATTCAGGACGAATTCGGAAGCTTTGATGAGTATATCTGGGGATTTACAGAGGGCAAAATCATTAAAGCAGAATTTCTGACAGAATCAGATTTATCCAAAAGGATTTCCAAAGATCTTAAAAAACGTGGAATGAGTTTTGTCGGTCCGACCATAATTTATTCGTATCTTGAATCAATAGGCATTATTGACAATCACCAGCAAAATTGCTTCAAGTATTGAAAATTACAATTCCACAAGTATATTTCCAAATTAAGACAATTTAATCAGGTTAAATCAATTTTAAAGTCTAAAAAATCAATAAGAATAAATATAATCAAATTTAATTAAGTATTATGGATATAGAATACATTAAAAATAATTATAGATTTGAAACATTGACACCAGACCATGATTTGACCGGCTTTGAATGCGACTCTGAAGATTTGAATGAATTTCTAAAAAAAGATGCGCTCAAACAGCAGCAGGAAAACCTGAATCATACAAAACTGATAACCTGCGATGAAAATATCATAGGTTTCGTATCATTATTGACAGATTCCATGAAACTGAAACTGTTAAGAGATGAAGTTCAAAAAGAAAAAATCAAAGACAAATTAAATATTTCTGAAAACAATACAATTCCTGCAATTAAAATAGGGCGTTTTGCAATTGACAAAAAATATTCTGGCAAAGGTTTAGGAACCAAAATTATCAGAAATATCATATCCAACATTCGTGAAATTGCTGAAACTCAAGTAGGTTTAAGATTTGTTATTGTTGAAGGATATGCATCAGCATATAACTTCTATGTCACACACAACAACTTTAAAAATTTAAAAAGAGATGAAAAGAAAATTAACCACATTCATCAAATTAAAAAACAAGACCCTACAAGGACATTCTACTTGTATTTTGATTTGAAAGATTTAGAATGAAAATTCCAAATCTTAATGTTTAACCTAAAATGGAACATTCCTTTGGGATTTTATTTTCTTTGCAAACTCCTTATCTTTTTCACTAGGTGGTTCATACATCCTTTTTAAAAATTCAATTGCATCTTTTCCTTCCAATTCTGGTGTTGGTCCTATTGGTTTAGCCATTTTTACACATCCATTGTTTCATTGATAATTTTCCTATACAATCCACAATTATTACACAAATTATATTTTGTATAATACCTCTAATATATTTTTCTTTTACATCAAATTTTATCATACTCCACAAAAGACCCCAAATCATTGAATTAATTGATAATAAATAACAAAAATCAAAATTAAGAACGCTCATATATCAAATATCAAATTAAAATGATAATTTTTTTACAATGACCCAAGTTAGAGTATTTCTACAAAATCACCCACAATGAGGAAAAAATGAATATTTAAGAAGATATACTCTTAAATATTAACACAATACATTAATACTCACTTGCAAATCTCATTGACGATAGCCAATGCATTAAGAGTTCTTGGAAAACCAATGTAAGGCATGATAACTGTTATTGCTGAAATTAATTTTTCCTTATCATTACCTACTGAGAGATTGCCCTGAGTATGTCCACTCAACTGATTTTCACAGCCGCCCAAACTTGAAAGAAATACAAAGGTTATCAGTTCCCTTTGCTGGTCATTTAAACCGTCACGAGTGTAAAAATCACCGAAGCAGTAACCTTCCAAAAACCTGTTGAAGTGCTGCTGGTCTTCAGGAGTGTTTTCTTTCATTGCTTTTATAAAATCTTCTCCAAAGTACCTGTTTTGAATTTCCAGACCTTTTTCATACCTGTTTTGAGGATTGGTATTTGATCTGTTTTCCAAAGGCATCTCGATTCCTTTTTTGTCAAATACCTTAATTACAACGCCAAAGAAATTGTGCGCCCTTCCAAATCCTACATAAGCAACAGACTGGTAGAGCAGTTCTTTAACTTCCTGCGGAGTTATATCCTTATCCAGAGCGGAAAGTAAAATCTTTTTAAATGCCTTAGGTGACTGACAGGCAATTAAACTTGCCAAAATAGCCAGAACGCTGTCTTTTTCAGATAATGTTGAGTGCTCAAATACTTCTCCAAAAGCAAAGTTTTTGAAAATTTCATGAAATTCAGGGTCGTTTTTCTCGATTCTTCCAAAATTGTCAAATAAATATTTCATGAATTAAAATTTAAAAAAATAAATATAAAAACATATCGTATCTAACATAGAATTCTTAAAAATCCCTGCACAATACTGTTTAAACTTTTCAAACCGTGAAAATATCTTTTTAAGTTCTTTTCATGCCATATTAATAATCCAGTGAAAAAATATTCACAGGTCATTGCATTGACTAGTTTTCATCACCACACTATTGAAAATCCAACACCATCAAGTGTGCTTTTTAATTAAAAATAGAGTTTATTATATTAATAGTTACAGAGAAATGATGAAAAATATCAATAGGTTTTTACATTAACATGAAGCATATTGAAATTTTACTTTAATTAAAAATTAAGATATATATCCAAGATTAAAAAAAGATGCAAAATGTAAGATTTTGGATGTTAAAGTGAAAATGATATAATTAACTACTCTTCAAGCAGAATTATGTTTTCAGGATTTACAGTTACATATTCAGGAATTACAAATTCATGCTCACGAATCTGCTTATCGACAATCCACCACAAACCGTTTTCAAGAGTAACTTCCCATTCAAATGGCATTTCCATTTTTGAAGCATTTGAAGTGTCGATTACATTAACATCATCCTTTTTACACGGAGTAAAATCATGAGCTCTTATTCCAATATGTGTAATATTTGGAGAGATTTTCTTGGATACTTCAAATGTAATTCCCCAGTCAAGAGATTTAAGATGATAATCATCAATTATTTCAATTTTAGAGATATTTTTACATCCTGTTAATCTGGCGACTTCAACTTTTTTTGGATTTTCAAACAGTTCATGAGTCTTTCCCTTTGCTATAATCTTTCCTTTATCCAGCACTATAATTTCGTCACAGAACTGGAAAGCCTCATCACGATCGTGAGTTACTAAAATAGAAAATCCGTCAAAACCTGTTAACAGATTGACAAGTTCCATACGTAACTGCCCTTTTAGAACTGTATCCATTGCACTAAACGGTTCATCTAACAATAATACATCAGGCCCATAAGCCAATATACGGGCTAAAGCAACCCTTTGCTGCTGACCTCCGGAAAGCTGTCTGGGATATCTTTTTTCAAGCCCTTCCAAATGAAAACGCTTAATCATTTCAGAAACGATTCCTTTATCATAATTTTTTGACAAACCGGCAGCAACATTTTCCTCAACAGTCATATTTGGAAATAAAGCATAATTCTGAAATAGATAACCCACATTTCTTTTTTGAGGTTTTAAATTAATCTTTTTTTCAGAATCAAAATAAACATGTTCTTCGCCAGTATTCAAACTTACAAAACCGCTATCAGGATTGACAATACCTGCAACGGATTTCAATGTCATACTTTTACCGCAGCCAGAAGGACCAAGAATGCCCAAACACCCTTCTTTCAATTCAAAATCAATATCTAAGTCAAATTCTTTAAGTTTTTTATGGATGTTTACTTTCAATGATTTATTGGCCATAATCCTTCCCCGCAGACATTAAAAAAATATTTAAATATATTTCTATACTTCGAAAATATAAAATTATCTCCATTGCTTTTCCTTACGTATAGAAACATAATCCATGATAAAAATAGCTACAAATGCTATAACAACAATTACAATTACGTAATTGAATGCTTCCCCCATATTTCCGGCAGCCACTTCAGAGTATACTGCCATAGGGAGTGTTCTGGTTAAACCTGCAATGTTACCTGCAAGCATAGCGGTAGCACCGAATTCGCCCAAACCACGGGCATATGCAAGAATTCCTCCACCGATAATTCCAGGCAGTGCATTTGCAAATAAAATTTTCCAGAAGATTTTCCACTCGGACATGCCCAATGTACGGCCGGCATCAAGCAGGTTGGAATCCACCTGTTCAAATGCACTTCGAGCGGAACGATACATTAAAGGAAAAGACATGACAACTGCGGCAATAACTGTCGCATGCCATGAGAAAGCTATTTTTACAGCGAAAAATTCTATAAAGAAACTTCCGATAGGTCCTCTGACACCAAAAATATACAGCAAAAAGAACCCTACTACAGTAGGAGGCAATACTAACGGCAATGTAAAAATACCGTCAAGTACACTCTTTATTGTATCATTTTTAATCATGACAATAGCCCAAGCAACAATCAACCCTACAAAAAAGGTTATTAAAATTGATAAGCTTGCTGTTTTCATTGAAATGAAAATTGGTGACCAATCTGTTGCCATGTTTATATTTCCTTTAAAATTTTTTGTTAATTATATATCTGCATGAATCCAATATTAAAATTTATTCATGAATTGTAAATCCATATTCTACAAATACATCTTTAGCTTCTTTAGTTTGTAAGAAGTCCATGAATGCTTTTGTAGCATCGTCATCAGTGGAATTTTTCAAAGCAGCTACTGGGTAAATAACTGGAGTTTTTAAAGCATTTTCAGGAGCTTCACAGACTACTTTTACATCATTAGTGGATTTAGCATCGGTCGCATATACAATACCGCATTCAGCAGATCCTTGAGCTACCTGGTTTAATACTGCAGTTACATCAGTACCTAATGATAATTTGGATTCAACATCATTCCATATGCCTGTGTTGTTTAACACTTCTTTAGCGTATTGTCCTGCAGGTACAGATTCAGGGTCTCCGATAGCGATGTTACCGCTTAAATTTTTCAAGTCATCGAATGAAGAAATGTTGCTGCTTGAGTTAGCAGGGACAATTAAAACAACTTTGTTTTCCAAGAACTGGAGGTTAGTGGAGTTATCAACTAAACCTTTTTCAGCTAAAGCATTCATCTGTTTATTAGCAGCAGACATAAATACATCCGCTTCCAAACCGTTTTCAATTTGGGTCTGCAAATCTCCGCTTGAAGCATAAGTTGGAGTAACTTTTACGCCAGGATATTTTTGTTCAAACATAGGGATTAATTTTTCGTCAAAAGCATTTTTCAAACTAGCTGCAGCAGCCAAGTTAACATCTTTTCCAGTTAAATTAGAATTAGAAGCATTACTGGAGTCACCGCCTAAAAAATCAAATAAACCAGCGGAAACTGAACCTACACTAATAATCGCTACCAAAGCGATAATACCAATGAGTAATAGTTTATTATATTTCATGATTATTCTCCTTTAAATTATATAAGCACTATATCAGAAATTCAATAATCCAAGATTAAATAATATGCCGACAGATAAACTCATACATATCCAAAGAGCAATGATATTACACATTTACATCCTGCATGAGCTTGAGAAAATAAACATAAAAGAAACTGAATAGAATTAATAAAACAATGATTTTTATTCAAATTCCCAACAATTTTCAACCATCAGCTCTATAACCTTAAATCATTAAATAAATATCATGATTAGCAATTATAATTTATAAAATTATGATATATAAATATTATCATATCGAGCAGTTTCATTTGAAAAATATGCCACATATTTATTACATTGTGAATTTCATTCACATTCGATAGTTAAAAGAACACTATCATCTAAAAAAAATAAGAAACAAAAAAAAAACCTAAAAACCATATATAGGCTATTTAAAAAAAAATAATTAGAAAAGAATTATAATTTTTTTAATTCTTCGATATTAGTCTCAATAAATTTCCTGTATTCAGGATTTGCCAATATCTTATACTGTTTTTTATCTGTCTTTTCATAAGCTTCAGCCATTATGGACTGTAACTCGTCAACGTCACTGTTTAGAATCATTTCATATTTATTTCTTTGATTATCGGATAATGATTCCAGACGAGGCTGAATTTTTGATTTGAATTTATCCACTAAATTCCTATTCTTTTTAGCCATTCTTTCAAGCATGAATGAAGGTACTAATGAAAAAAGATGTTCATACTGTTTAACATCATCATATGAAAGTTTTTCACTCATAATTTCACCATAATTTTCTAATTAGTATAATAGTTTAATTATTTAACTATTAATAGTTTTACAATAACTGCTAAAACTTAAAATAATCAAATTTCAGATATTCTGCAAATTAATGAACATTTGTTCCTATTCTTCAAACTCATTGAAAGAAAATTAATAAAGGTCAAAATAATCTTGCAAAGATTGATGAACCATGACTTGCCTGAAACATATTTCGAAAATAACACTATCCCCTTCAATAATAAGCCATTTATTATCAATATATTAGCAAATAATATATGATGTGATTAATACATACAAATGTATGAAACAGATGGTAAAATAGAACACAAAAATTACCTAATATTGTAGATTTAAAAACTGAAGAAATATATGGAAGATTATTCCAATAAAATGGATGTGAAAATATGGAAAAGAACAAAATAATGATAATTGCATTAATAGTAATTATTGCTGCACTACTAGTCGGAATAGTTGCAGTGATGCCTAATACAACTAAAAAAGATACAAAATTAACATTTAAGAGTAACTCCACATTAACCGAGGGAGATTCATTGAAAATTAAATTAACCGATGAAAACAAAACCGCAATAGCTAATCAGACAGTTAATATAACAATTACAAACAAAGATAAATCAAAAGATTATCACACTGTTGTTACTAATGACAAAGGTATAGGCACATTAAAACTTGAAAAAAGTCCTGGAAAATATAATGTTACAGTTACTTATAACGGAAATGACAATTATGCAGGATGTAATGCCACTAAAAAGATAACAATTGAAGAAAAAGTTGTTGAATCCCAAACAACAAGTTCAAGCAGCAGTCAAAGTAGCAGTCAGAGCAGTAATACACATACAATTATGGGAGAAGACGGATATTACTATGTAGTAGATGACAACGGAAACCATATTCAAACTTTAGGACCAAGTCAAAAATATTATCCTAACAATCCTAACAGTGTCAATTACCCAAATGCCGAATCTGGAGCAAAATATATTGATAAATCAAAATAAAGAAGTTAAATAATTAATAGATGCCTATGCATCTATATTTTTCTATTTTTTCAAGTTTTTTGGGAAATTGGTAAGATATATATGATAAATCAGTTTACTAAAAAAATATATTACTATGATTTGTATCAAAATATACGTTCTAGTTATATATTAAATTAAAAAAGATAATGAAACATTCTTCTAAAAAATAGACAATAAGACAGCCAATATTAAAATATTGGCTTTAATTAAAAAGTATACAAAATAACCTACATATCAAACAAATTAAAAAAAATATGCTATTGAAAAAAATAAAAAAAGAAGGAGAATCTAATCTCCCTTATTCCAGTTTACAATTCCATAAACAATACATAAAAGTGTGGATAAGATAATTCCAATGTAAACACCCCAAATCAGAGGATCTTCAATACCTAAAATCATCATTATGCATCACTTCCTTTTTTGTCTATGTTTGAAAATGCTTTATCAACAACCTCTTGAGCAGGAGGTTTGGTAAGTAAACTTACAACAATTGTAAATATTGCTGCAACAGGAACTGCTATCAACATTACGTCCATAAATGGCCATGGAGCCTGAGGTAAAATTGTTTCTACGCCAAATATGAATTTACAGATTCCAAGCCCAACAGCAGTTTTCTTAAATACAAATATCAGCCAGAACAAACTTACTAATGTTCCGGATACTATTCCTGCAATAGCTCCCAGTCTTGTAATGCCTTTCCAGTAAAGTGCACCTAAAAATACTGGCAGGAATGCTGCTGCACAGATTTCAAAGAACAGACTTGTACCGAGTGCAACTACACTTCCAGGAAGTGAATATGCCATAATCAATGCTAAAATAATAGCTATTAAAATACCCACTCTTGAAATAGATACCTGATCAAGTTTCTGTTTGGATTTGTCCCTTATTACAGAGTAAATATCAACACCGAAAGCTGTTCCCTGTGTGTGCAATTGTGAAGATATTGTAGACATTGCAGCTGCAATCAGGGATAACAGGAAGATATATACAAACCATTCAGGTAGCGCCATTGTAATAAATGTTGGAATGATTTTATCAATGTTTCCTCCAACTACATCCACAGCGATTTTTCCCACTTTGTCGAAGAAATATACATTTGAAAGAGATCCGACGATATATGCAGTAGTAGGCATTATTGCAATGAAGATTCCTCCAATTAAAACAGACCTGTTGAGTTCTTTGTCTGATTTAACAGTCATGAACCTTACAATCAATGAAGGTTGTGCGAGTACCCCAATACCTACACCGATTAATGTGGATGAAACTAAAGACCACCAGAACGGACTTCCAAACTCTGGGAACGACGTCCATCCCGTACCTCCAGTTGCCATAGCATCTGCAGGATATAGATTACCCATATTTGTTAATGCAGTGTTTGCAGTGTCAACTCCTCCAAGTAACCAATATACGAATACTAAAAGGAATACCATTGCAATAACCATGATTGTTCCTTGAAGAGCATCGGTATACATTACTCCACGGATTCCACCAAACAGTACATAGAATGTGATAATAATTGATAAGATTAAAAGTGCAATACTGAAATCAATCAGTAAGGAAGATTCTAAAAATCTTGCAGCCCCAATCAATACTACAGCTGCATAAATCGGCATTGCGCAGAAAATAATTAATCCTGAAGCATATTGGATAAATTTTGAGTCAAAACGTTTTCCTAAAAACTCAGGGAAGGTCAGTGATTCCAAAGCATGACCCATACGACGAGTTCTTTTTCCTAAAAATACAAATGCGATGAATACACCAATAATAATGTTTAAGAATGCTAACCATAAAACACTCATACCATATTGGCCCGCAACACCTCCGAAACCGACAATAGCCGCTGTCGAGATAAATGTAGCACCATAACTCATTGCCATGATAAATGGATGTGTATCTTTACCAGCAATCATGAAGTCTTCAGAGGAATTAGTCTTTTTGTATGCATAATAACCTACGAAAACAAGTGCGAATATGTAGATTATAAATACAATTGCTAAAATCATAACGTCCATAAATAATTACCTCTAAGAAATATTAAATTATTTTTAATATTACATTAAGTAATTTGAAATATAACTTATATAAAGATTACTAAAATACAATAATGTACATTTTTGTACTATGAAAATAATAATTAAAAAAAATTAGACAATGAAATAGCCGACACCCTTAAAGATGCCTGCTTCAATGCCCTCATATTTATATTTAAACAGCAATTTCAACGCATCATCAACATGCCATTCAGCAGGAGATGTCAGCCTGATTTCAAGTTTTAAATCATCCACCATATGCTGATAGATAGCTGATTTCAACAGTTCACTGTGCTCATCATCTATTTCATCCATCATAGGAATAATTTCATATGCCCTTATGTAATTTCCGGAAAACAAGTTCAAAAGAAATGGAAGCATGAGCTTTATTATGTCCCCTTTGGCAAGTTCGATTAGTTTTTCACTGCATTCCATCATAAGATCCTCATTCTTATTGAGACATGCAATTTGAGCTTTCTGCTGAAGAGCCTCCTCATAGTTTTCATCGATTTCAAGTGCTCTATTGCAGAACTTTAAAGCAGATTCTGAATCCCCGAGCACATCATAAAATTTAGCGACAGACAATGTGAAATATTTGTCATCCTCATCAATCAGCCTTTCAAACTCAGATAATGACTTGAAAGCCTTTTCATCCTGTTTTAGGAAAATATGGCATCTGATTTTTTCATACCACAACAGCCTGTCGTAAGGCATATCTTCAATTAATGAATTTAAAAGTTTCAGGCATTTTTCATATTCCTCCAGCTCCATGAGAGAATTTATCTTATATATCAGCATGTATGAGTAATCCTCATCACTGCTTGATACCCTGTCAAAATATTTTAAAGCCGCATCATAATTTTTTTCATCATACTCCCTTTTACCATTTACAATATTGGAATTCATGATAATCACCAATTTATTTTATGATTAAAGACTTATAAATAGTTTATTGAAAAAATAAAGTAATTATTGATGTTAAAATAAAATATTACAAACTTAAATCAATTTTTATTTCAGCATGTAAAAATACTAAAATTAAACAGTACAACAAAGTTTTAAATGAAATGAACACTATAATTAAACAGTGATAAAATTTTAAAATAGGGATAAAATGTTTTGGAATGAAAAAGCAGAATGTATGGAAAAAGAAGAAAAAGAAAAAATACAACTAGAAAGACTTCAAAAGACTGTGAAACTCGCATATGACAATGTTGAGTTTTACAAAAAAAGATTTGACGCTATTGGACTGAAACCAGAAGACATTAAAACACTAGAAGACATTGAAAAAATCCCATACACTACCAAAAGTGATTTAAGAGAAGCTTATCCTTTAGGATTGCTTGCAGTCCCACGTGAAGAAATTGTAGAAGTACACGCATCTTCAGGAACCACCGGAAAACCTACAGTAACAGCATACACCAGAAATGACTTGGACATCTGGGGAGAATGTATTGCAAGAGGTCTTAAAATGGCAGGTGCTGAAAAAGACTACATTATCCAAAATGCTTACGGATACGGATTATTTACAGGAGGTTTTGGAATTCACCACGGTGGAAATAAAATGGGTGCAATTACAATACCTATTTCAGCAGGAAATACAAAAAGGCAACTCGATACCATGGTCGACTTCCAAAGTGATATCCTAACATGTACTCCTTCCTATGCAATGTATCTTGGTGAATCAAGAGAAAAAGCAGGAATTCCACTAGAAGACATTAATCTGAAAGCGGGAATTCACGGAGCAGAAATGTGGACCGATGAAATGAGAAAAAGAATCGAAGCATCTCTTGGAATAAAAACCCATAATATCTACGGTTTAACAGAAGTTATGGGACCTGGTGTTGCTCAGGAATGTGAATACCAGAACGGAATGCACATTCAGGATGATTTATTCTATCCCGAAATCATCAACCCTGAAACCGGAGAAACATTAAATCCTGGTGAAAAAGGAGAACTGGTTTTAACATCATTAACCAAAACAGGAATGCCTATTTTAAGATTTAGAACTAAAGACCTGACTTCACTAATTGCAGAAAAATGTGAATGCGGAAGAACAACAGTTAGAATGACAAGAATCACAGGTAGAAGTGACGACATGTTAAAAATCAAAGGTGTTATGGTATTCCCATCACAAATCGAAAAGGCTTTGCTTAAAGTTAGCGGAATCAGTCCTAACTATATGATTCACGTAACAAGACCTGATATCTTAGATGAAGTTGAAGTTAAAGTTGAAGCTACAAAAGAACTGTTCTCAGATGAAATGAAAGAGATGGAAAGAGTAGAAAAAGAAATTCAGGCATCAATCAGATCTGAAACAGGTATAAGAGTAGATGTAAGTATTGTCGAACCGGAATCACTTCCAAGAAGTGAAGGTAAAGCTGTCCGTGTAATCGATGAAAGGAATTTATAAAGGTGATAAAATGGCAGTAAAACAAATTTCAATTTTTGTAGAAAACAAAGAGGGAAGAATTAAAAAAGCTATTGATACATTAGCAAAACAGAATATTAACATTCGTGCACTTTCAATAGCAGATACCACAAAATATGGAATTTTAAGATTAATCGTTTCAGACAATGAAAAAGCGATTGAAGCTCTTGAAGCTGATGGTTTCATTGTTAAAGAAAACGAAGTAATTATCTTAGCTGTTCCTGATGAACCTAATGGATTAAACTCCACTTTAGCTATTTTCGATGATAAAAACATTAATCTGGAATACTTATATGCATTTGTAAGCAGCAAAACAGATGAAGCTATAGTAGTTATGAGATTAGAAAACATGGAAAAAGCTATCGAAGCTTTAAATAATAGCGATATTAAAATTTTAGATGAAAGCGATATTAAAGACCTTTAGAAAAGATTAACCTCTTTTCTACTACTTTTTTTAAAATGACATCTGTAAAAATCACCTTAAAAGACATTATAAGATATACTTTCAGCAATTATAAGACTGTTCTTCTGATTGCGACATTAATGCTTGTTATTTCAGCTTTGGGATATATTTCAGAAAACCGTTCTGACATCATATCTCCCATAGCAGCAATCCTTTTAGACATATTGATTTTTATTGAAGTTGGATACGGTGCAGAAATCATTAGAACAAGTTATTTGGGACATGATACTCCTCCCAAGTTAACTAACATATGGGAATTAATTAAAGAAGGATTTAAGAGAACTTTAATTTATTTAGCCTATGGATTGATTTCTATATTATTATTCAGAATAGAAACATATTTTCCATTTTACAGCATAGAAGCTGCTGTTTGCGACTTTTTAATTATTGTTGTTAACGTTTTATTGAGTTTAGGTATGATTAATAAATTTATACACAACAACGAGTTTAAAAAAGCTTTCAACTTGAAGGAAATGCTGATGTTATTTAAACAGTATAAACTAAAAAAATTAATCTACGTAATAATCAGCATACTTATTTCACAGTCCTTTGTAATTTCATGTATTGTGGATATTCATCCAGGATTAACAATTATTGACGTAATACTAGCAATTTTAACTTTCTTTTTAGCCCCACTTACATTAATTTCAACAAAACGATTAATCGGATTAACATTTAAAGAAATTATTCCAAAAAATTGAAAAGAAAAGACTTAAAATATTTTTCTTTAATTTTAAGTACCTTTTCTAAAGGAACACAATTTTTTAAGAGATCTCCCGGTTTTTCATCGGATTTAAGTAAATTTAAAATGATTTGCTCAATACATGCATGATTATGAAAAAAAATGAGAGTATCAACTAAAAAAAAGCGCTGAAATATAAAAAAAGTAAAGAAAATAGCTATAATTCTTTCAACATGTTAGCTATATCTTCTTTTGAGTAACCTAAACGTACAAAAAGACTTTTGAGCGGATCAGTTTCAGGAACAACACCTAATTCTCTCCAGCTTTTAAAATCATTTTTTAAAATCCCATTAATTAAAAGTTGAATAGTAATTAAATCATCACTTTTAACAGCAATGAATGCATCTTCCTCATCAAAAACATTATCCGGGTCAATTAATGTTAAGTTACCTGCCATATCTTTTTTTACAATTGCATTGTCAATTTTGTAAGCCATAATACCACAACGTTGTTATCTAATTAAAAGTTTATTTAAAATACTATATAAAATTTAACCTTTGATAGATTTATAACCGCTTTCAATAGCTTTTAAATTCATTTCATGGAATTTAGGTTTTAAATTATTTTTCATTGCATCAATAACTGAATCTTTTGTAAGAGGAAACTTATCATCAGCAGTTACTGCACCTAAAAGTACCATATTCAATGACAGGACACTGCCTGCATCAATAGCCAGCTGAGTTCCGTCAATAGGAAGAACATGTTTAAAGTTTTCCTTTAATGTTTTGGTTATACTGTCAACACTCGGATAAGGTTTATCTGTTGAAGACGGAATGATCGGATGGGTATTGTAAACAATTTTAGTATCTTCGTTAACTTTATCAAGTCCCCTAATTGTTTCAATTGGCTCAAAAGCAAGCAACATATTTGCACCCTGATTTGGGATAATTGAAGAGTTAAATCCACCTATTTTTAATTCTGTAGAAACAGAACCTCCTCTTTGAGACATTCCGTGAATTTCACTCATTACTACATCCAAACCCTGATTCATAGCAGCTTCACCGATTATTGTAGAGGTTTTAATAATTCCTTGGCCCCCTACGCCACAAATATAAATACTATAATGATTATCCATTTTCTCACCTACCTGCCTCTAGTGCACCATATTTACAGACCTGAATACATACATTGCATCCGTCACATTGTGCTTTATCAATAACAATTTTTCCATTGATTTTTGAAATAGCAGGACATGCCAGTTCACTGACACATTTGTCACAATTATTACAATTCTTTTCAATTAAATTAACTGGTGGTTTTTTGGTTAAACCTTTAATTAATGTACATGGAGCTTTAGAAATAATAACTGCTGTATCATCTCTTTGGAATGCTTCAACATAAGTTTTAACAACCTGTTCCAGATTAAATGGGTTGATTACACGTACATAATCACATCCGCAAGCAAGAGCTAATTTACGAATGGAAACTTCAGGAGCATCATCCCCCATTCCATCAACAGGAATACCCGGATTTGGCTGACCGCCAGTCATTGCTGTAATTCTGTTGTCCAAAACAGTCAGGACAAAGTTATGTTTGTTGTGAACTGCATTAATCAATGGTGAAACACCGCTGTGGAAAAATGTTGAATCACCGATAAAGCTTGCAACTTTTTGGTCAGTTGATACTGAAAATCCGCAACCGTCCCCTACGCTTGAACCCATTGACAGAAGATAATCTGCAGCGTTATAAGGCGGGTTGATACCTAATGTATAACATCCTATATCTGAAGCGAATACCACATCTGAAGTTTGTAAACCTAATTCTTCAATAGCTTTGTTTATTCCATAATACATCGCTCTGTGAGGACATCCTGCACATAAAACCGGAGCTCTGTTTGGAATATCCTCCTGTAATTTTTCCAAACTTGATGAAAATTTGAGATCAATATTATCAGAGAAATTCAATATTTTATTTAAACCGTTTGCAACAACATCAGAATTGAATTCATGATAAAGCGGGAATGTTCCATCTAACTTACCGTGAACAGAAACATTTAAGTTTTTAGCACCTATGGTAGCTAAAGTTTCCCTTTCCATAATCGGGTCAACTTCTTCAACAATGAATACTTCGTCAATGCCTTCTAAAAATTCAGCGACCTTTTCCTGCGGGAACGGATATGAAAATCCTAATTTTAAAATGTCAACATCCAGATTGTTGAATTTGACAACATCATGAGCATAGTTATATGCACTGCTTGAAGCGATTAAACCATATTTTTTATCATCAGCAAAATCAATTTCTTTGTTAAATTCACTTTTATTGGTTTCTTCTTCAAGTTTGTGAATCTTATCCCATAGTCTTACATGCATATCTCCTGCAAAAGCAGGAACAGGAACATATTTTGAAGGGTCTTTATTGAAGTGACCTCTTTTCCAATGGTTTTCATTGTTTGAGGAGTTATCTTTAACATCCCCAAATTCAACAACTCCCCTCATGTGAGATACACGGGTTGTTGTTCTAACAATTACAGGCAAATTGATTTGTTCAGATAAATCAAATGCGTATTTTACCATATCTTTTACTTCCTGACAGTTTGACGGTTCCAAAATAGGCACATTGGCTAATCTTGCATAGTTACGGGTGTCCTGCTCGTTTTGAGATGAAAACAATGAAGGATCATCAGCGGATAAAATAACCATTCCACCATTTACGCCTGAATATGCAGTTGTCATGAATGAATCTGCCGCAACATTCATACCCACATGCTTCATGAATGTGAATGACCTGAGACCTGAAGCGGCGGCAGTTGCTGCAACCTCCATCGCTACCTTTTCATTAGTAGAAAATTCAAAATAAATATTAGCATCTTTTGCCAATACTGATAATACATTTCCAATTTCTGAAGAAGGAGTACCTGGATATGTAGCTGCAATAGAAACGCCTGCTTCTATAACACCTCTTACAGCAGCTTCATTACCTAGTAAAAATTGTTTATCACCAGATTCTCCTGTGACTAATTCTTTTAAATTCATTATATTTTCCTCAAAGTAATCATTTATACATATATAATATTTCACTTCAAAGTATAAATATTATATTAAAAATGAAAAAAATTACATGATAAAATCTAATTTTAAATTCAACAAAATCAGTTAACTCTTCCGGAAACCTCTTTAAAAAAAATAATCAATTTCCCATTATTTTTATTTTTTAGAATGAAAGACATGAATTTTAGACATATAATAGAAACTCTTTTATAAAATCTTTTTCTTAAATAAAAATGTATAAAAATTATAGGTAAAGTTCATCAGCAATTAAGTAAATCTTAACAGTTTAGATTTATATCTGAATTATAAAACATGTTAAAACTTTAGAAACTTTATTTTTAATTTTTTTAACCAATATATAAAGTGAGAATATATGGGTAGTAAAGATATAGGCAATATTATCGAGATAATGAAAAATGATTTCAAATCAGTATTTTCAAACCCTATTGTAACCCTTGTTTTAATTGGAATAATTATTCTCCCATCCCTTTATGCTCTTTTAAACATACAGGCATGTTGGGACCCTTATGGAAATACGGGAAACGTGGAATTTGCAATTGCCAATTTGGACAATGGTTCATCTTTTGAGGGTGCGAACATAAATGTTGGAAATGAACTTGTTAAAGATTTGAAGAAGAATGACAAATTCAAATGGACATTTGTCACAGAAGACGAACTGCGAGATGGAGTGCATAGCGGGCGGTATTATGCAGGCATAGTAATACCCAAAAATTTGACGGAAAACGTTGTTTCGATTGCAGGAGATGACCCGAAACAGGCAGAATTGGAATATGTCGTAAATGTTAAATCCAACCCTGTAGCTACCAAATTGACAGATACCGGTGCAAATACTGTTTATACAACACTTAACGCAAAAATTATCCAAATTATTAACCTTGCAGCATATGGAAAACTTGGAGAATTACAGGAAGGTCTTGCAGCGGGTGCAGGCCAATTGGCCAGTGGTGGAGGCCAACTTCAAGCTGGTGCTGCGCAGGTTTCATCAGGTGCAAGTCAGGTTTCATCAGGAGTTAGCCAGGTTCAGGATGGAGCCAGTCAAGTTAAAGACGGTGCAAGCCAAGTACAACAGGGAAAAAGTGCAGTTCAGCAAGGTGCAAGCCAAGTAAAACAAGGTTCCAGTGCAGTTCAGCAAGGTGCAAGCCAAGTTCAAAAAGGTTCTGAAGAATTAGACTCAGCGGTAGATCCATCATTAATTCCAGACGGACCTGTAAAAGAATATATTGACAGCAGTTCTGAACTTGCAAAGGGAAGCGGTAAAGTAGCTGATGGGTCAAGTCAAGTTGCACAAGGTGCCAGTGATGTAGCAGACGGTTCATCACAATTAGCTGATGGGTCAAGCAAAGTTGCTGGAGGAGCCAGTGCTCTGGCAGACGGTTCAGTGCAATTAGCTGAAGGTTCATTAAGTCTTGCAGCAGGTGCGGAATTACTTGGAAACTCAGCTGCACAAGCATTATTTACCGCTGCAGGTTCACTTGGAGCAACTGCAAACCAGCTTTCTGCAATTACAGGTATCAACGAAACACTTCTTGGAGATTACTTCTTCTCACCAGTTAAACTAGACAGAAATGAAGTATTTTCAGTACCTGACTACGGATCCAATGTAGCACCATTTTATATTGTATTATCCATGTGGGTCGGTGCTTTAATTACATGTGTGATGATGGAACCTAAATCAAGCATAGGAACCAAATATTCCCCATTTGAAATGTATTCAGGTAAACTGTTAATTTATATAGTTATGAGCATTTTGCAGGCTTGTGTGACAATTATTGGAGCACATCTGCTAGGAGTTTATATAGACAATTATCCATTGTTTATATTTTCATCAATACTAGTATCGGCAGTGTTCATGATTCTGATATATTCGGTGATTTCGGCTATTGGAACTGTTGGAAAAGGTGCTATAGTAGTTCTTTTAGTTCTTCAAATTTCTGCAACAGGAGGAATATATCCAATAGAGATCATGCATAAATTTTTCCAAACATTATACCCATATATGCCAATGACTTATGCAATTAAACTGATACGGGAAGCACAGTTAGGTGTTGTCTGGTCAAATTACTGGCCGGCATTAGCTATTCTTTTAGCTATCGGAATACTGACAGTTATTGTTGCAATTGCAATTAAGGAAAAAGCGGATAAAAACTCCAAATACTTTGAGGAAAAATTGGAGGAAAGCGGATTATTTTAGAAGTTATCTATTAACTTCTAATTATTTTTTAAAGAAAACACAGAGTTGAATAAAATGAAAAAAAAGTTATTGTTTATTTTATTAGTTACCTGCATATTATTTAGTGTTTCAGGCGTTTTTGCTAGTGACATTAATGAAACTGCAATAGCTAATGATGAAAGTGACATGAACAATTTAGAAGCAATCAGTAACGATGAAAATCAACTTTTAGGAGATACCAAAGATTTAGCAGCCGATGCAGATAACGGAACATTCACTGCACTGCAATTGAAAATCAATGCTGCTAAAGAAGGAAGTGAAATAAATTTAACAAGAGATTACAAATATAACGATGATTTTAAACTTACTACTGGAGTTTTCATCAATAAAGACATAACAATCAACGGTAATGGCCATGTCATTGACGCAATGGGCAAATCAAGAATTTTTACTATCAACTATGGAAGCGGATTATCATTTTACAAAGTTACATTGAAAAATATCACATTTAAAAACGGTAACGCCAAAATTTATGGTGGTGCAATATTAAACTTTGCAGATTTAACAATAGATAACTGTTATTTCACAAACAATAATGCAGGTACCGCCGGAGGAGCTGTAAATTCCTTAGGAGCATTAACTTTAAAAAATTCAAAATTCAATAAGAATTCTGCGGGAGGAGATGCTGGAGCGGTTTTCTCACTAACCCTTAAAAAAGGCCCACAGTTCTATGCAAATTATTTTGCAGGTAAAAATGCAACTGAAGATGTTAACCTTCTTTTAAGTATTGCATTGCAAGCAGCTCTTGAACATGGAAAAGATACCATAACCAACTGTGTATTTACCAACAATATAGCTAACGGCCGTGGTGGAGGAGCAGTTTATGCATTCTCCCATATAGACATCAGTTCATCTACATTCAATTCAAATAAGGCCGGCGAAAAAGGTGGAGCAGTGTTTGGATGTAAAGATCTCTTTATTAAAAATTCAAAATTTAATAAAAATCAGGTCACAATGTATGGCGGAGCAGTCTATTTCAAATGCCATGAGCAATCAGGACATTATGAAAACGGAACCTGGGTTTCCAGCATTAAATATTACACAAATTCAATTGAAGGTTCCACTTTTGCAAACAATGTTGCAGGTGAAAGAGGAGGAGCAATCTACGGATTCAGAACTTCCGATTCAGATAAAGTTCATTGCGCTAAAGCTGTGAAATGTACTTTTAGCGACAATAAAGCACCTAAAGGTAAAGATATCTATGGTGGAACAGTTAAAAATTGTGTTTATAAAAATACAAAAATCACCTTAAAAACAGCGACAGTTAAAAAATCAGCTAAAAAACTAACCTTACAGGCAACACTCAAAAAAGGTTCATCACCACTTAAAGGCAAACAGGTTACTTTCAAATTTAATGGAAAAACCTATAAAGCAAAAACCAACTCCAAAGGTATTGCAAAAGTTACCATTAAACAAAGCATCCTGAAAAAGCTTAAAGTAGGAAAAACCATCAAATATCAAGCAAAATATAGTAGTTTTATTGCTAAAAAAACTGCAAAAGTTAAAAAGTAGATGCGAAAGCATTTACTATTCCTATTTTTTTAACAAACATTCTATTTTTAATCAATTACCAAATTTTAAAAAAAGATAATATTAATTAAATCTAAAAAGAAAAATAATATTATATCAATACTAAATATACATTTTTTAGAGAGTCTGGTGATTAACTATGGATAAGGAAACCAAACAACGTTTGGGTGAAATTAGAGCAGCCCTCAAAAAATATGGCTTCGACAAAATTTTAGGTCAAACAGCAAAAAATAAAATTCGTCCAAAAGATGATGATGAAGCAGATAACCTTTTATTAAATGATGAAACTCCAGTTAAACTAAGACTGATGCTTCAGGAATTAGGAACCACATTCATTAAATTAGGCCAACTGTTAAGTACAAGACCTGATGTTGTCGGTGAAAGAATAGCAAATGAATTAACCAACTTACAGGATGACAATCCTGCAATAACATACGAACAAGTCAAAGAAATTGTTGAAAGAGAACTTAACGGCAATATTGATGAACTGTTCGAGGACTTTTCTCATGAACACCTGGCAACTGCATCAATCGGCCAGGTCCATGAAGCCAAATTGATAACAGGTGAGCGAGTTGCAGTTAAAATCCAAAAAGAGGGAATTACAGATAAGATTGATCTTGACTTAAAGATATTGAAATTTATTGCCAAACGTGCAGACAGATTGAATGAAAATATTAGAAAAATAAACTTACCAGGAATAATGGATGAGTTTGACCGTTCCATTCACAAAGAAATTGATTACAATAATGAATTCATGAATATGCAACGCATTGAAATGAATTTTATTGACGACCCTAATGTACATATTCCTGCTACATATGACAAGTACTGCTCCTCAAAAGTTTTAACAATGGAGTTTATTGATGGTACAAAGTTGAATGATGTCTATGAAAGTACCAGTGATGAATTTGACAAGAAACTTTTAGCAAAAACTGTCCTTGATTCATATCTCCAGCAACTGTTCATTGACGGATTTTTCCATGGAGACCCTCATCCGGGCAACATCATGATTTTAGAAGATAATGTATTGTGTTATCTTGATTTGGGCATGATGGGATTCTTTGATGAAAAATTCAAACGTGACCTTTCCGAATTAATGCTTCTGTTTGTTGACCAGGACGTGGACGGACTTATAAATCAACTGATGTACATGGACATCCTTGATTATGACATTGATACAGCTACTTTAAGAAGAGATTTGAATGACCTGTTTGGAAGATACTTCGGCGTACAGTTAAATCGTTTCGATGGAGTCTTAGAAGCACTGCTTAACCTTATGCAAGAGTATGGAGTTATTCTCCCGAATGAAGTTGTTACAATGGCAAGAGGCCTGTCAATGATTGAAGCGACTGCAAACAACCTTGACCCTGAAATTGATGTATTTGCATCACTGAAACCTGTTGCAACCCAAATTGCAAAACAGAGACTCAGTCCAAAAAGATATATAAAAAACAAAAAAAGCAGTGCAATCCTTTATGGACACATGATTCAGGCATTGCCAAAGCTTCTTACAAAAACAATCCACAAGATTGAAAATGAAGAGCTGCAATTCCGATTTGAAGTAGACATTACCGACAAGGTTTCATTAATTGCATTAATCTCAGCACTTATAATCAGTTCTTCAGTTGTTTCTTTCGGACCAAGAGTATTTGATATGCCTGTAATCTCATTAATCGGCTATATAATGACATTAATACTAAGTATTATATACATTAGAAAATTTGTTTTGAAATAGATTTAAACCTGTGAGGAATTATAATTTCCTTAAAATTTATTTTTTTATTAATTTTGCACTTTTTTATTAAAATTTTTGAAAAATAGTATTTTTTTAAACATAATAGTAAGTATAATATATTTGTTAAGATACAAATATTATATTATAATGTTTTATAAGCTTTTGATATTTTTTGGAGGGAAATGATGATTAATGTATATGTTTCAAGATTTAACCCTGAAACTGATATGGAACCACATATGGAGTGTTATGAAATAGAACAAACCCCTCATATGAAAGTTCTTGACGCATTGCAGGCTATAAACGACAAGTATGATGCAGACATCAGTTTTAGAAGCTCTTGTAGAGCAGGCCAATGCGGGTCTTGTGGAATTTTATTTAAAGGAAATGGAGCTCTAGCCTGTCAGAAAGAAATAAAGGACGGGGCAATTATCGAACCGCTTAGATTCCCGGTCATTAAAGACCTGATTGTTGACAAATCAAGTATTGAGGCCAAAGTCAAAGATTTGGAATTATCCCTTCAATGTGACCATAAATGTGATGAACTTGATACAAGCATCACAAAGGCAGATTCTCAAGAAACCAAAAAGGTCAGAAGCTGTATTGAATGTTACTCATGTTATTCAACATGCCCTGTTGTAAATATCGCAACAGAAGAATTTGGCGGACCATACCTGATGAGATATGTTCGTAAATTTGAAAGTGACCCTAGAGATAACTTTGATAGACTTAAAGAAGCATTGGATGAAGGTTTATATAAATGTACCAGCTGCGGAAAATGTCTTTCAGTATGTCCTAAAAACATCAACACCTTTGGAGATGCAATAGAAAAAATGAGAGCTATTGCTGTTGCCAACGGTTCAGGACCTCTGCCTGAACATGTTGCATTTAAGGAAAACATCTTAAAAACCGGAAGGTCTATAAAAACCAATGAAACTCCATTTATTGAAGAAGCTGAAAACTATACCGGTTCAAAAGTGGCTTTCTTTACAGGTTGTATGGTAGACCACAAGTTTCCTGAAACCGGCCATAAGTTAGTAAAAATATTAAAAGAGAATGGAATTGACATTGATGTTCCTGAAGGTCAGGTGTGCTGCGGTTCACCGCTTTTAAGAACTGGCCAAACTGATATTGTTCAAGACCTTGTTGATAAAAATAAAGAGGTCTTTAAAGATTATGATACTGTAATTACCATATGTTCCGGCTGTGGAGCAACATTGAAGAATAATCATCCTCAGTTCGGTTCAAAATTAAATGTAATGGACATCAGCGAATTTTTAGTTGACAAACTGGACGAATCCAAACTAAAAGAAGTTAATATGACCGTTACATACCATGATCCTTGTCATCTGGGAAGAGGTCAGGGAATTAAAGATGAACCTCGTGATATTATTGAAAAAATTCCGGGTGTTGAATTTAAAGAAATGAAATATCCGTGCCAATGCTGCGGTGCAGGGGGAGGAATTAAATCCGGAAAACCTGACATTGCACTTGATTTATCAAAATCCAAAGCAGAAATGATTAAAGAAACCGGCGCTGATGCCGTTGTTACAATCTGCCCGTTCTGTGAATTGAATCTACAGGATGGTTTGAATGCAATTGGAGAAGAGGATATAAAAGCTATGCATCTTCTTGAATTATTAAATAAAGCTTACGATGAATGAATTTATATTAGGAGTTGATTAAAATAGGAGATACCGCTGTCAGTGAAGAAAAAGTAGTTGAAACAGCTGCAATGAATTCACCTGAAGAAAAATCCAAAGAAAAAAGTGAAAAAAAATCAACTTCCACAAAAAAAGCAAAATCAAAAACTCAGTCCAGAGGAACTGGTAGAGTCAAACTTGTACGTGAAAAAGAAGACGAGGAAATAAGTCTTTTTAAAGAAAATATATACATTGTTTTTGTTGAGTGTGAAACCCCCGGAAACATTGGTTTTCTTGCAAGAACCATGGCAAACTTCGGATTGAAAAATTTAGTCCTGATTAACCCGCCAACATTAACAAATGAAGCATTCTATCAGGCTACACATGGGAAATACATTGTAGAAAATGCAAAAATCTATAAATCACTTGATGAATTTTATCAGTCACAAAGAATTGATTTTAAAGTGGGATCAACAGGAATGGCCGGAGGAAGTTATAACCTTTCAAGAATCCCCTTAAGGCCAGAACAGCTTGGAAAATCATTGAATGTATCAAATAAGATAGCAATATTATTTGGAAGAGAAGGTGACGGACTTACAAATAAGGAAATCGAAGACTGCGATATTTGCGTGTCCATACCAACAGACCCTACATATCCTATCATGAACATTTCACATGCCGCTGCAATAATATTTTATGAACTGTTTAAAAACAGACATGATTTCGGAGTGGTAGACCTTACTGAAAGCAATGAAATGGAAAAAGATTATCTTCTAAAAGATATGAATTCACTGATCGATACATTGGACATTCCTGAGCATAAGAAAAGAAACGGTAAAAAAACCTTTAGAAATATTATTTCAAGAGCATTTATTACCGGCAGAGAAGCCCATACATTAAAAGGAATTTTAAGAAGATTGAATAATAAAATTGGTGAACAATGAGGCGACCTAGATTTGCAGACATAAGTATATTTACCCTAAAATATATCTTCAATTGGAGATTTTGGATAGCGGAAATAACTAAAAAATCAAAAATATATAGAAAAGTAATTGATAAAATGCTTTTCGAAGAGGATGAAATCGTTATTGTGCCAAATACGATTAATATTAATAAAAAGATAGAATCAGAAGGCTCAGAGTTCTTGCCTACTCAGATTATCAAAGAAGTCATCAAAAGATGTGACGATATTGTTATTATGAACAGCTGTCTTTGCAGATCATCAAACAACTGTCAGGATTACCCTCATGACATCGGATGCATTTTCCTCGGCCCTACAACCAGAAAAATTCCAGAACACATCGGTAAAAAAGCAACTGTTGAAGAAGCACTTGCCCATGTTGACCTTGCCGATGCAGCAGGCCTAAGCCATATTATAGGAAGAAATAAAATAGATTCAGTCTGGATGAATATAAGGCCTAGAAAAGGACTTCTAACAATTTGCCACTGCTGTCCGTGCTGCTGTCTTTGGAAAGTTTATCCAAACCTTGATGACTCAATCAGCGACAAACTGGAAAAACTGGACGGTGTTACAGTCAAGCTTCATGAGGACAAGTGTAAAATGTGTAAGAAATGTCTTGATGAAGTCTGCATGTTTAAGGCAATCAGTTTAAAAGACAATAAGATATCTATTGATTTTGACAATTGCAAAGGTTGCGGATTATGCGTAAATACATGTAAATTCAATGCAATTACAATTGATTACACTGACAAGACTATTGATAATGTTGTCAACAGAATTGACACTCTTTTAGAGATAAGAGATTTTTAATTTTATAAACTTACTTGTGTGAAAAAATGGCGATTTTAAGCGATAAAGATATAAAGAAATATTTAGAAGAAGGTAAACTTGAAATTGAACCTATTCTAGATGAAAAACAAATACAGCCATCTTCAGTCGATATGAGATTAGGAGATGAATTTAAAGTATTTAAAGTTATAAGAAAACCTTATATTGATCCTAAAGATGAAGAAGACATTTCATCTTATATGGAATCAACAACCGTTGATAAAGGTGAAGCTTTTATAATTCACCCTAATGAATTCGCCCTGGCAACTACATTGGAATACGTTAAAATTCCTGATGACCTGGTTGCAAGAGTTGAAGGCCGTTCAAGTATGGGGAGATTAGGAGTAACAATGCACGTTACTGCAGGATTTATCGACCCTGGTTTTGAAGGCAGAATAACATTAGAAATATCCAACATCGGCGCAATGCCTGTAGCACTCTATCCCGGCCAGAGAGTCTGTCAGATTGTTTTTGAAACAATGACATCCCCATCCGAAATACCATATGGACACCCGGATAGAAAAAGTAAGTATATGGGTCAAACTCGCCCTGAAAGCAGTAGAGTTAAATTAGATTACGAATTAGAAAAATAACTGGAGATAATATTTATGAATCATGATAAAATGTCAAATATTAGTGCGAAAAGAGGATTTTTATGGCCATCATTTGAGATTTACTCAGGAGTATCAGGTTTTACAGATTACGGACCTCTCGGAGCAAGCCTGAAAAACAACATTATGCAAAAATGGAGAAAACAATACGTTTCAGGTGAAGGATTTTATGAAATAGAAGGCCCTACAGTAATGCCAAAAGAAGTTTTAAAAGCATCAGGACACGTTGATAACTTTACTGACCCAATGTGTAAATGTGAAGAGTGTGGAGAAGTTTTCAGAGCAGACCACATTATTGAAGAAGTCATCGGAGAAGATGTGGAAAGCCTTGAAAATGAAGAGCTTGACCAGATTGTCATTGACAACAATATCGTTTGTCCTGAGTGCGGAGGAAAGTTATCCAATATCTGGAATTACAACCTTATGTTTAAAACCGAAATCGGTGCAAAAGGGGATAAAGTAGGTTACATGAGACCTGAAACCGCACAGGGAATATTCATTTTATTCAAAAGATTGGAAAGATTTTTCAGAGGCAAATTGCCATTTGGTGCAGTTCAGCTCGGAAAAGCATACAGAAATGAAATTTCACCTAGACAGGGAGTTATAAGACTTAGAGAATTCACCCAAGCAGAAGCAGAAATCTTTTTAAATCCTAAAGACAAAACTCATCCAAAATTCTCACAGATTGAAAATGTAGTATTGCGCTTAAATTCACAGGAAGTTCAGGAAAATAATCTTGAACCTCTGGAAATCACAGCACGTGAAGCACTTGATAAAGGCATTGTAGCTAATGAAATGTTGATTTACCAGTTATATTTAGCCCGTAAATTCCTAACTGAAATTGGAATTCCTGAAGATGTTTTAAGATTCAGACAGCATTTGGCAGGAGAAATGGCTCACTATGCTCTTGACTGCTGGGACGTGGAAGTTAAAACCGACAAATACGGATGGGTTGAAATCATCGGAATAGCTGACAGAGGAGATTACGATTTATCATCACACTCCAAATTCAGTAACGATGAATTAAATGTATTCGTGGAATATGATGAACCTAAAAAAGTCCAAAAAACAATTGTAAAACCTAACTTATCCAAATTCGGACCTATATTTAAAGGAGATTCTCCAAAAGTCAAACAGGCTATTGAAGAAGCTGATGTTAATGAAGTAAAAGAAGCTATTGAAAAAGATGGTAAATTTACAGTTAATTTAGATAAAGAATATGAAGTAACAGAAGATCTGCTTATCTTTGAAGATGTCGAAGAGGAAATAACCGGTGAAAAAATCACTCCTCATGTTATTGAACCTTCATTCGGTATCGACCGTATTACCTATTCTGTTTTGCTCCATTCATTTACAGAAACTGAAGGCAAAGACTACTTCAAATTCAACAAATCCGTAGCTCCGGTTCAAGTTGGAATTTTCCCTCTTGTCAACAAGGAAGGACCTCGTGAAATTGCTCAGGAATTAACTGAAAACTTAAGAATGGCAGGATTTACTGTCGAATACGATGCAAGCGGAACTATAGGTAAAAGATATGCAAGAGCTGATGAAATTGGTATTCCTCTTGCAGTAACCGTTGATTTTGACTCTCTTGAAGATAATCATGTAACTGTCAGAGACAGAGACAGTGAAGCTCAGGAAAGAATAGCAATCAGCGAATTACAAGATTACCTTGAAAAATATTATAAATGAGTTTAAAACTCATTTATTTTTAAATTTTTATAAAGATTCTTAGCCCATATTAAAGAATCCTCATTTTTTGATGTTAAAATCCTTGTCTGGTCAAAATAACCATTGTCCATGAAAAATCCCAGAACCATCTCTTTATCAGTGATAATCAATAAAAAAGAATCAAGTTCATCAAATGGATTCAGACATTCGATACCGGATTTAATCTCAAAACTGTTTAGAAGGTTTTCAGGAACATATATCTCAACATCTTTTTCATCAGATATCAGTTCACTGAGCACTTCAAAATACGGTTCATAGAAAATTGGCATTACACATCTCACGCATTCAGCACCTTCCAGACAATTCTGGATATACTGATATGTCCTATATGCATCAACACCACTGGACTCCATCATATCAGCAGTCTGAAGCATCTTAAAGTCCAATATTGAATCGACAGGAATCATATCAACAATATGTCCGTGTAAAATGTTAAAGAACTCATCTATCAATGAGAACATGTTATCCAATTCTAGAATGTTTCCAATGCGTATTTTTGTTGAATTGGTTAGGAAATATTTGTTGTGGTCTCTGTAAACCCAATTTTTATTTTCCAGATCATGGATTGTGCTTGAAACTGCACTGTAGCTGAACTGTGTTGCATCAGTCATTTCTTTCATGTTTCTTGGCTTTTCAAAAAGAACTGCCAGTACTTTTAATCTCACAAACGAGTTTGTTGTGAATTTTACGTCTTCAAATATTGTATCAAAATTTTTTATACATTCACTAGTATCTACCATGTAATCACCTAAGTAGTATTACTTAATTACTAATTTTTATTACTATACAATATAAAATAATGCCAAGTGAAGAAAATCACAGAACTGCACTTGCAAAACACTTATAAATAAAGAAGTTTTGGGATATTTTTTTAAAGAAAAAGTGACAAAAATGTGATTAGATAAATTTTACTGGGGAAAAACAATGATTGACACTCACATGCATGCGGATTCAAGAAGTAGCGAAGACTTTGAAATGATGTATCTTGCAGGAATCGATACTGCAATAACCTGCAGCTATTATCCATATAAAATAGATAACGAAACAATACTTCTGAATCATCTAAACAGGATTCTGGAATACGATACAAAAAGGGCAAAGGAATATGGACTTGATTTAAAAGTAGCATTGGGAATACATCCGACAAACTCAATTGAAAATCCTGAAATAATCTATGAAAACTTATACAAATGGATTGAAAACAGCCAGATTGTAGCAATCGGTGAAATAGGTCTTGAAGATTTAACAGAATGTGAAATTGATACATTCAAAAAACAGCTGGACATTGCAAATGATACAGACTCCAAAGTGATTATCCATACCCCTAGAAAAAACAAAAGAGAAGTTTTACATAAGATTTTAGAAATTTTACCACAACATCTTGATGAAAAAAATGCAGTAATAGACCATATAAATCCAGATGTTGTTGGTGATGCAATAAATACAGATTGCATGCTGGGTTTGACCGTGCAGCCTCAAAAAATGGATAAAAATGAAGCAATATCTATTTTAGATGAGTACGGATTTGATAAATTTCTCTTAAACAGTGATATCAGCAATAAGCCTTCAGATCCCCTGTCAGTTCCAAAAACAGTAAGGGAACTGAATAGACTGAATTATCCTCAAAAGGAAATTGAAAAGGCATCTCACAAAAACGCTCAAAGATTTTTCAATATCTAAAATTTAAAAAGGTGTAAATTATGAATAACAATCACATAATTATTATTTTACTGATTATAATAATTGTAATCCTTGCAGCATGCCTAGGTTTATTATTTTCCCAAAATTTTGGCAAAGAAGACTGTAAGATTAACATTAAATGCAACGAATCATTATCCAACGGAGACAAAATCAATATCCGACTGGTTGATTTCAATAAAACTCAAATAGCCAACAAAAAAATTAGTGTAAAACTAAAAAGCGACAATACAACCAAAGATTATAATTTAACCACCAATGAAAATGGATTATGTGTATTGACTGTAACTGATCTTGAAGATGGAAATTACGTAGTTAACGTTACATTCGATGGAGACAATCATTACAAAGCTGCAAATTCACACAAAAAGTTCACATACTCAGATGAAGTTAGTACATCAAGCATCAGCGAATCCAGCGGAGAATCAAGTAGTTCAACAAATCCAATCGATGCCAATCGCCCAACAAATAATGCGAATTACAAAGGCTACAATCCCTATCATGAAAGTGAAGTAACCAGTGACGGATGGAATCCGAGTGAACATGAAGTTTCCAGGAAAACACTATCTGACGGCAATCAGGAAATAAGATACGACGACGGATATTACCGTCTCGTCGATGAAAACGGATATGTAATCACATACGGATACAGATACTAATTTAAACTGCCAAATAGTATAACATGAGTCTTATAAAAAATATTCCAATATCAGTTTGCGGACTGATTCTTGCATTATTATCCTTAGGTAATCTCAGCCAGGACATCCATCCATATCTCAGATACCTATTTGGAAGTATTGGAATAATTTTTTTAATTTTAATGGTTCTGAAAATCATATTTTATCCGAATTCCATTAAAGAGGACTTTAAAAATCCTGTAATTGTAAGCAGTTCCGGGACTTTTTCAATGAGTTTGATGATTCTATCTACATACATCATACAATTTAGTCCAAGTATTGCATATGCCATATGGATAATTGGAATAGTCTTGCATATTCTGCTAATGATCTACTTTACCTATCATTTTATTATCCGTAATTTCAATATTTCGAATGTCTATCCCAGCTACTGGATAGTGTTTGTGGGAATAACCATGGGGGCAATAACATCAAACGTACACGGCATGAATGAAATAGGATTCATATTTTTCATCATAGGATTTATTTCAATGCTGATTACATTGCCGCTGGTAATTTACAGATATTTAAAACATCCCAATGTCCCTGACGCAAATAAACCATTAATCTGTATCTTTACAGCAGTTTTAAGCATTCTGATTGTAGGATACATCAACTCATCTCAAACCATGATTAATGAATTCCTGCTGGCATTATATCTGATTGCATGCGTATTTTACATATTTGCACTTTCAAAATTCATCGAGTACAGAAATTTAGAGTTTTATCCGAGTTTTGCAGCATTTACATTTCCATTTGTAATAAGTGCCCTTGCTACAAAAGGAGTAATGTCAAAATTAGGATTTAATGTTATTCTGGACAGTATATTAAAAATAGAAATAGCTATAGCTACTGTTATTGTATTATATATCTTAATAAGATATGTTAAATTCTTAAAAATAGTGAAAAGTAGAGATTAATCTACTTATCCTTTATTGATAACTTTAACTTTTTTAGGAGATACAATGAGCAAGTCCTTATCTTCAGTTCTTGCAAGCAGTAACGCTTGAACACCGTATCTTTCTCTCATTTGTTTAATTTTATCTCCAGCCAATTTAAAATTAGCTGCACTTTCTTTTTCTAAAAATGACAAATCCAAAATAACAGGATTATTCTCTTCAATTACCTGATCTACAACATAATTGATATCATCTATGGTTTTTGGCCTGATTAAAACAATTTCATAAAAAGAATGTTCAGGAATTATCACATAATCATCATCATAATCATCATAAACGGGAGTAGGAGCTGGACGAGGATTTGGAGTTGGTGTGCGCCTTGGTTCAGACCTATATTGTTGATATGTATTTTGCTGTTGTTGATGATTAGGGCCATCTTTAGGTTTTACAAGATTGTTGAACATGTCGGATAAATTTGAAAGAGCATCACTATTATTATTACCGTTATTCAGTTCTTCCTCTTCATAACCTAAACTTCTTTTTAAATTATCCATGAAACCCATATTTATTACTCCTCTAAATATTCTATAATAGCATCTAATAATTTTGAAGCACCATTATTGTAAACATCTTCAGCAGGTAAACCAAATTGAGATTCAAATGACTCAATATCAGATTCAGAGTTTTTAAAGTTAATTGACAGTCCAACAACTTTTGTAGGTTCAACAGCTTCAATAGCTTTAATTTCCTCTGCAATACCGCGAGGTTCCCTGTAAGGATGATTTGGCCTGTGTCCAACAATAACCGCATCAGGTGCTGCGCCAATCAATATCGCAGCAGACAAACCTCTTGGATGAGGGTTTCCGTCTTCAGTTAAACTGGACTGACCTTCAATAAAAATAATATCAGGATGTTTAGTTTCTTCAACATATTTAATTGCAGATAACACTGCTGCAGGAACATCCATTGCAGATAAGCTTCCTGCTCTAAAGTTAAAATCAGTTGGTTCTTCCAATCCCATTTCATCAGTAGAGATGATTGCCGGGGTTAATCCTCTCTCAGCACTTGCAATACCTAGTTTTTTAGTTGTGGTTCTTTTTCCACATTCCTGAGAGGTTCCTCCAACAAATATTACCGGAGCTTTAGGAGTATAGGATATTTTTGGTAAAACTTCACATGATTTTTCAGGGGCTACTCCAGCGATTTTCTCGACTACATCTAATCTAGGACCAATTTCTTTTATTACTACATTTTTTGAATCAGCAAACTTCTTTAAAGACAGGTTTTCTTCAATAGATAAAGATCTAAATGAAGTGATAACATTCAAACCGGCATCAATTGCCTGAACAGCATATTTCAATGCAGCACCTTCAGCACCAATAGGTAACATTATAACAAGAGATTTTGCATCAGGAGATTCTTTTAAACAATTTTCAAGACTATTACAAACAATATGGCCGCAGAACTCCTTACCCTGTTTTCTTTCATCATCATCAATGAAACCTACTGCTTCAACACCTTCAAGATTGGAGAATTTTTCACCTCCTCCACCACATCCAACGACAATGAATGGATTTAAATCTTGAATTTCTTTAACTGAATTTATTGAATACAAAAACTTCACCCCTCTCCTATAATTTATAACTTATAACTAATCATGTAAATTTATAATATTAATTTTTCAAAAAAATTTCAAAAAATGATATTATAATTATTTATAAATTTTCACATTAATAAAGTATAATGTTTTATGGTATAATTTCCATAATATTATATAAATAAAAAAAATAATTGGGGAGATAATATGAGAAAACCCTATGTCATACTAATTGGAAGTGCATCTGGAATTGGAAAGTCAACAATTGCTGCAGAATTGGCTAAAACATTAAATATAAAACACTTAATTGAAAGTGACTTTATAAGAGCTGTTGTTAGAGGAATTATCGGGAAGGAATATGCCCCTGCACTTCACAGCTCATCATACGATGCATACAAACACTTGAGAAATAAGAATCGTTTTGAAAGCTATGAAGAACTGATTTCAGCAGGATTTGATGAACACGCTTCATATGTAATTCCGGCATTAGAAAAAATCATACAAAGAGCTATCACTGACTATGACGACATTATAATTGAAGGAGTTCATCTGGTTCCTGGGCTAATTAATATTGACCAATTTAAAGAATTTGCAAACATCTACTTTTTCGTTTTGAGTTCTGATGAAGAGGCACATAAGGAAAGATTTGTCAAAAGGGCTGTTCAAATTCACAGAGGTGGAAAACAACTTGATTTCTTTAGAGAAAATAGAATCATCCATGACCACCTGTTAAAGCAAGCGGAAAGTCATGATGCATCAGTAATTAAAGCAGAAGAAATTCCAAAAACATTAGATAAAATTTTATCAATTATTAACAAATCCTGCACAACTATCAACCTGATAAACACTGTTGATGAGTTGGAGGACGTTATCGACATCATAATCAACAAAAACAATGGAAGCCTCCAGAATGTCACATACAATATCAAAGGATTTAAGGAGCCATTGATTAGAAATATAAATGTTTCTGATTTAGAATCCTCTAATAAATTTATTGAAAAACTTAAAGAGGATAAAACTAAAAAAGATGACCTGGAAGGACTTTACAAATTATCAGAATATAGGAAAACTACAATCTGTGCTCCTAATGAAGAAAAATTAGAAAACATTATTAAAGAATTGAAAGAAAAAGGATATGTTTTAAATGAATGAAGAAGAATTAACTGAAATGATTATCAAATGTCCGGCATGCGGTGTCGAAGGAAAAGCCAAATCAATTATGAAAGAACTTGAAATTCCCCATTTCGGACAAGTTTTGGAAACCAGCATTCAATGCCCTGAATGCGGCTTCAAACACAGTGACATTATTGCCCTGGAACAGAATGAACCTGCAAAATACGTTCTGGAAATCAATAAAAATACATTAACTGTTAGAGTTGTCAGATCACAGTCCGCTACAGTCTCAATTCCTGAAGTAGGTATTAAAGTAGAGCCAGGACCAAAATCTGAAGGATACGTTACCAATGTTGAAGGAATGCTGAACCGTTTTGAAGATGCAGTCAAAAAAGCATTGATGCTGTTTGATGATGATGAATCTCAAAAGAATGGTAAAAATGCATTAAGACAAATCGAAGAACTAAAAGAAGGTAATCGTACAGCAACATTAATCATTCTAGATCCTTTCGGACAAAGTAAAATAGTTAGTGATAAAGCTGAGATTTTAGAAATTCCTGAAGAGGAATTAAAAGATTTAAAAACAGGTTTTAGTCATATTGAAGATAATTAAGAAAGAAGATTATTCTTCTTCCTCTTCTTCATCCAGATTTGCTGAAAAACTGAAAGTGTCTTCTTCAACAACATCTTTTAATTTTAATGTTTTTTGTACATCCATAGCTAATGCATTACAGTCTGCTTTAATAGCTTCTAAATGTAATAAAATTCTTTCTTTTTCTTGGTTAATTCTTTCAATATTAGTATATGGATAAGTAGATTCTTTAAGCATTTCATACTCAATTGTGGTGTATGGGTACTCATTTAATTGTTTACAAACATTTTTTAAGACTTCTCCTAAAAATTTGTTCATTTCCACTTTTACCCTTTCCCTAATCATTTTGTCATCATCAAGATTTTCTTTCATTAAACGTACAACTTCCGCTTTAGCGAAAGGTAATTTTTCTTCTTCATCGACAAATTCTTCAGAAGTTTCTTCAATCATTTCTTCTTCAGCCATAATTACACCTCGTTTAATTGATTAAAAATATTGAATCATTAGATAAAATTTATAAAAAATTGTTATTTCATCAATATCTACTTATAACTTTATCTTAACTTTTATTTAAAGGTTTTGTTTAAATTAAAGAAATGAAGTATTATTCGACCGTTTTAATATATAACTATTAAAATTATTAGTCGTGAAATTAAGAATTTTGATACTTATGAAATTTCGAAAAATCGTTTTAAAAAAATTAAAAAATGTAGCCCGAAGGCTACTTTAATTTATCTTTTCTTCAATATATTCTTACCATAAACTGCACCCATTGTAAACACAAATAACAATACAAGAACCATGAAAGGATTACCAGCCACATGTTTTTGAAGAATTGATTCAGAATATCCTCTTAAATCATCATTTGAATATTTATTATGTTTTTTATAAACATTTTTATCAGGTTTATCCTTTTTGTGTATATTTACAGTTACTGTATCATTATTATTGTTCAAATCAGGATCATAATTGTCACTTTCCGCAACAACAATATTTTTTGCAGTTCCGGCTTTTTGCGCTAATGCACTGATTTTCAAAATTGCTTCTTTTCCAACACCCAACTCATCTAAAGACCAAATATCATTCACTTTATCAAAATCACCTGCACTGGCACGGAATGATTTTAAAAGTAAATTATCATCCATGATTTCACGGACTTTAATGTTTTCAGCATTATCAGGTCCATTATTGGTTACTTTGATTGAATATTTAACCAAATCACCTACTGAATATTTGTATTTTGAAACAGTTTTGGTAATTGATATATCACTGGCAGGAGGAACATCAATATAATTTTCATCTTCATTATTTTCCAAATCAGGATCATCCTGGTCCGCCCAAATTACAGCGGCATTAGTAACTTCACCGGTAGTGAGAACTTTACAGATTATATCTAACTGTTTATATTCACCATCCACCAAATCACCGACATACCATAATGAATCCTCATATTCCCCGTCGCCAATTACATCAACTATTTTCAATCCTTTTGGAATGACATCACTGACTGTGACTCCGGTTGCATCGTTCGGACCGTAATTTGTAACAATCAATGTCCATTTAACGAGATTCAGATAATTAGGATTAGTATCATTTACCAATTTAATTACAGCCAAATCTGCAATCGGATTTACTGAAATTTTTTCACTGTCATTGTTGTTTGATTCATTCCAGTCATATTCTGAAGGAACAACATTAGCAAAGTTTTCAACTTCATCCAATGTTTTTACAAGGCAGCGAAGTATTAAAGTTTCACTTTCACCGTTTGCCAGATTGTTGATAATCCATGTTCCGTCATGATAATTTCCGACTGATGCAGTGTATTCAAGCAGTTCAAGACCTTCAGGCATCAAATCAAATACAAAAACATCATATGCATCATCAGGACCATTATTGTAAACAGTAATGTTCCAGTTAACAATATCACCATAGTTCGGATTGGATTCATCAACTGTTTTAACTATAGCCAAATCTGAAGATATTGGAACCAAAATGGATTCATTATCCTTGTTATTGGATTTATCCGGATCATATTCATTTGCATTGATTGTGACAATGTTTGTCAATGTTCCTGTTTTTGTAACCTGACACAGCAGTTCCAAGGTTTGACTTTCACCATTTTCAAGACAGCAAAATGCCCACATATTGTTGTCATAGAATCCTTTTGTTGCTGTATAGTTTATTAATTTTAAACCTTCAGGAAGGATTTCTTCAATATAAATACCATTTGCTTTATCAGGACCGTTGTTTTTTGCAATAACAGTCCATTTTATAAACTGAAGATAATTCGCATAGGATGAATTAGCAAATTTGATTACTTCAACATCAGCTGCTTTTGAAACATTTATAGTTTCATTATCTTTATTGTTGGACCTGTTGTAGTCAAATTCGTTTCCAGTAACAGTTACATTGTTTGTAACTTCACCTGTTGCATTTACCAAGGTAGTTATGATTAATGATTTTGTTTCACCGATGCTCATGCTTCCGATATTCCAGACGCCAGTATTTTTATTGTATTTTCCAAGACCGGAATCATTTATCCAGATTAAAGATTTAGGAAGCATTTCTCTAACAACAACTCCGCTGGCAGAATCCGGACCGACATTTGTAACAGTTATTGTCCAGGTTACAAGATTATTGTAGTTTGGTTTTGTGTTGTTGACTTTTTTACCAACAATCAAATCACTTGCAGGTTTAACCAATATTGAAACGTTTGCTTTGTTGTTTGAAGGATTGTGGTCATATTCATTACCTTTAACGCTAGCAACATTGACAAAAGTACCTGTGACATTCACTTTAGTATAAATATCAACACTAACGCTTGCACCTTTAGCTAAACTTCCAATTTCAATCATGCCGTTGGAATACTTTTTAGTGGAATTTATATAAATAAAACCTTTTGGCAAGGTATCATATATTTTAACGCCGCTAGCAGCATCAGGACCATAATTGGTAACAATCAAAGTCCACCTGACAACATCAGTATAATTAACAGCACTATTGCTAACCAGCTTAACAATACCCAAATCCGCAGCAGGATTAACATAAACACTTCTTGAAGCATTATTATTGGACATGTCAAAGTCAAACTCATTACCACTGACAGAAACATGATTTACAATATTACCAGTCTTATTGACTCTTGTAACTATTTTTAAAGAAGCACTAGCTCCCTTATTTAAAGTCCCAACAGTCCAGACACCGGAATTATGATTATAATTGCCGGAATCCCTTACCCAAATCAAAGATTCAGGAAGCACATCACGAACAACAACACCAGTAGCAACATCAGGACCATTATTTCTAACAGTTAAAGTCCACTCAACCACATCCAACAAATCAGGTGAAGAATTATTAACCAACTTAACCACAGACAAATCAGCTGCAGGTTTAACAAAGACTGAAACATTATCTTTGTTATTGTTTAAATTATGGTCAAATTCATTTCCTTTAACGCTAGCAACATTGACAAAAGTACCAGTAACATTCACTTTAGTATCAATATCAACACTAACGCTTGCACCTTTAGCCAAATTTCCAATGTTAATTTTACCGTTGGAGTATGGCCTAGTTGAATTTATATAAACAAAACCTTTCGGAAGCACATCACTGATAACAACACCAGTTGCAGCATCCGGACCGTAATTGGTAACAATCAAAGTCCATCTGACAACATCAGTATAATTAACAGCAATATCACTAACCTTTTTAACAATACCCAAATCAGCAGCAGGATTAACATCAACTATTGCGCTGTCATAATTATTGGACTCATCATAGTCCTTTTGATTGCCTGAAACTGATGCACCATTTTCAATAGCACCGGTCTTATTGACTTTTGTAATTATTTTCAAAATAGCACTAGTTCCTTTATTTAAAGTTCCGATTGTCCATTCACCAGAATTATGGTCGTAGTTTCCGGAATCACTTACCCAAATCAAGGATTCAGGAAGCACATCACGAACAACAACGCCAGTTGCAACATCCGGACCATTATTTGTTACTTTAATAGTCCATTGCACTAATGAAGTCAGATTTACAGATGATACATTGCAGGTCTTTTCAACAGCCAAATCACATGCAGGATTTACTTTGACTGTGGAGTTATCATGATTGTTTGTTAAGTTATAGTCGTATTCTTTTGCAGTGACATTTGCATTGTTTGTAATTTCACCAGTTTTGTTCACCCTAGTTTTAATGTTGATTGTGTAAACTTCCCCAACTTCCAAAAAGTCTATTGTCAGAGTACCTGTAGCGTGATTATAAGCTCCATTGGTATCGTCTTCAATGTAAATTAATCCTTCAGGAAGGACATCCCTTATGACTAATTTTGTAGCATTTGAAGGACCGTTATTTGCAATATTTAAAGTCCAAACAACAATGTCCCTATAATCAATGACATTTGAACTTACTGATTTTCTGATTTTGCCGTCTGCCTGTGCTGTGACTTTAAAGGTTGTTGTGTTGGTTATTCCTTTATAGTATGTATCTTCATAGTGTTTTGCACTTACATAGTATTTTCCTACTTTTAAATTTTTCAATGAATCCTTTACTTCACCAAAACAGTCTGAATTTAATGTTTTGTTATATACAACACTGCCGTCTTCATGAACAACAGTCAATAAGATGTTCATATTATATTCACGGTCATCCTGATATAGATGCCCGTTAGTTGTAGCGCCTAAAACAGGGTTTTCACCATCAACGACAATATTTGCATGATTTGCCCCATTGTATATTGCATTTGATACACTTAAATTGTTGTATTTTCCAATATTGTTTCCCCCATGAATTATAGATCCTATATTTTCCACTTCACCATAATAGATATCATGAGCATATATCGGAAGGGCATAAACCCATGCCTGATTTTCAAACAATATATTATTGGTTAAATTCAGATTAAGACCGTATTTATCATAATAAATAGCACTACCATTTCTAGCAGTGTTATAATAAAATTTATTGTTTTTTATGCTAGCATAAGAACTGTTAATGTAAATTGCTCCACCTAAACCGTCATCGAGTTTGTCCAAATCCGGAATTGCATCATTAGATATGAATGATGAACCTGCAATTTGAGTATTTTCACCGGTGACAAAGATTGCTCCACCATCAACATATGCAATATTATTGTTGAATGTGGAATCAGCGACATTTACAGTTTTTGCCATGATATTTACTGCACCACCAGTCTGTGAAGCATTGTTGTTGTCAAATTTACTGTTGATAATTTCAATGTTAGTTCCTTTTAACTGTACCGCACCACCTTTTGGAGCAGCATTTCCTTCAAATATGCAGTTTTGAATTTTTAAATTCATATCCATGTCAGAAAAACCTGTTGAAACAGCACCACCATAGTAGAGGGCAGAATTATTTATGAAAGTACAGTTTTTTATCAGCCCTGAAGCATGCATTGTTAAAGCACCACCCTGTGAAGCAGAGTTGTTAATGAAAATACAATTTCTGTATTCTACACCGTCACGAACACAGCCCGCACCACCATGGGATGCTTCTACTGTTGGTTTTACCCAATTATTCTTAAATACACAGTCATAAACATATCCTCTAGAACGGAATTTATCCATTCCTATTTGAATAGCTCCACCTACAGCTGACCTAACACCTGTAGGATCATATGCATTATTTGAATCAAATGTACAGTTATATATTCTTGAATTATCAGCCATTGCAACTATTGCTCCAGCATGAGTAACTGCATGATTTTTAATAAACTTACAATTTTCAACCAGCAGATTTCTTGCAGTATAATTGTCATTTGGCGTACAGATTGCAGAACCATGATGCCCATCATTGTTTTTGAATTCACAACCTGTTATTTTCACATCATGAGTTTTAACATAAATTCCTGCAGCCGTACTTGAACGGTACCCATTAATAATTTTCAAGTTTTTTAAAGTTGTTTTGGCAGCACCTTCATCTACAATAAAAATATGTGTTAAACCTCTCCCGTCAAGCGTAGCAGATGAATCTGACATGATAGTCAGTCTCTTGTCTATAATTATCGGATCAAATTCCTTTTCAGCCTTAAATGTTCCACCCAATTTTATTACATAATCTTTTTTTGCACTATTTATCGCATCCCTAATATCTGAAAACTTACCTCCTTTCAAAAGAGAAATTTCATTATTTGGATCAACACCAAATGTTTGTTGTTCATTCAAATTCGTATTTAATATATTTTCTTGAGAATTTCCAAGTTTATCTTCAATGTTTAATTCATTTTCAATTCCAGTAGCGTTCTGATTTAAATCAGAAGCACAGACATCATCCATACATACACCAACAAAAGTGAACATGAGGACAATGACTGTTATTGAAATTAGAAAATGCTTGCTAATAGCTATTTTAGAATTTTTTAACATACAATCACCTTTTTCGAGGACGATTAGAAACCATTAATTAGAAAAAACTATTAAATAGCAATTAAACTTTTTATTTTAGTGTGAATTTATGAAATATTAATTTACAAATACCAAATTTAAAAATAAAAGATAATTTTATAGTATAACTGTCATCAGCCACCTAACACAAAATATTTTAAACAAATATTTTGACAAAAATTATGCAGTTATTTTAATTTAATACACCCGATTAAATTTTTACAAAACTCTATTAAATTGAACTTAAAATAAAAGATAATCATTTTAAATCCTCAAAATAGATATTAAACGATTTTATATTTAAATTTATTGTTTTAAATGATTTTTAAATGTTAAAATGAGAAAATATAACCATTCAATTGAAATATTACAAATTGATATCAATAAAATATTTTAGTAATAAAAATAATAATTATATATTAATAAAAGTAAGGTAAAAGAGACATGAAAAAACAAATTGCAATACTAATATTAGCATTATTAATTATTGCGCCCATGGTTCAAGGAGTAACTGCATCAAAAACCGTTTTTATAACTGCAGACAATATTGTAGACCATGACACAGACATTGATATGCTAAACTCTATCAAGAAGTACATAGAAGAAATTAGCGGAGGAGAACTTCAGGTAATTGTCGACAATCAGGCCCCATCACCCGGCGAAGGATACCGGGCAATACAGGTAACAAGTGATGTATCCATATGTCTGGCGGCCTGTGATGCCGGAAACTATATGCAATTAGCTACATCAACTAAGGATTCCCCTAAACAGATTATTTTAGTAAATACAGGAGATTATGACTTAGACAATCATAGTAATTATCTCAGAAGAGCATGGGATGACAATTATTCCAATGAAACATTCATGGGAATGCGTGATCCAGGAACATTCCTTAAAAATGACGGAATTTACTATATCCAGCCATTAAAACAATTCCCAGACAATGGAAGAAACGGTTACATTGACAGATTTGACGAGAAGATGAACGAACAGATTGCTAAAGAAGTTGTCGATATTGTAAATGCGCACGGAAATGATACAAAAGTATACAGTGATAATTTAATTGTAACAAACAAAATATCCCCAAGTGCAATGGCTAATTCCAGTAAAGCATTATTAAGCAGCAATGATACTGAAATGAACGGAACTTATGGAAACTACACTGCAGCACAGCTGCTTTACCAGACAAGCTCATATCTGAATGGAAACGGATTGGATATTCCGAAAGCAATTGACGGTCCTGAAAACCCATTAGGAATCTCATTTTTAGTAAAAGACACTTACTCAATTTATGATTATATGAATATGGCAGGAATTGTAAGAAATTATATGGATGAAAACGGCAGAGCTCCAGATTCAATTGAATATAATGGAGCGCACATCAGTTACTATGATTTATTATATAACTTTGCTAAAATAACTCAAAACCATACTGATGCAAAACATATGGGCTTTAATCAGGAATATCATTTCGATAAAGTTAATGACTCCATATTATTAAAAGCATTCCCATTCGTAGCAATATTGTTCGTATTATTCATTGCATACACATTATATAAGAGAATTCGAAGATTTTAATAACTAAACTGACAAAATTAAAACGTAAGAAATAAATTACATCAAGAAGGGAAATTTATGAAAAGATATATATCAGAATTATTAGGGACAATGGTTCTAGTCCTATTTGGTTGTGGAAGTGCAGCCATAGCCGGAACAGTATTGGGAAACCTTGGAATTGCACTTGCATTCGGTTTATCAATCGTAGCGATGGCTTATGTAATAGGAGACATTTCAGGATGTCACATCAACCCTGCCGTTTCAATAGGTATGTGGATTGATGGAAGAATGGAAACAAAAGACTTAATCTTATATATTGTATTCCAATGTATTGGAGCAATTATAGGTATTGCAATCCTTGCCGTTATTATTAACTCCGCTCCAGACCTTGGAGGATACATGACAACCGGATTAGGTCAAAACGGATTTGGATCCGCATCAAGCGTTGGACTTAATGCTGTCGGAGCCATAATCGTAGAAATAATTTTAACCTTTGTATTTGTATTCACAGTACTCGGAGTTACTAAAAAAGCAGAAAATGCAACTGTTGCAGGTATTGTAATCGGTTTAACACTTGCTTTTGTACACATTATGGGTATCCCATTAACAGGTACCTCAGTTAACCCTGCAAGAAGTTTAGCACCTGCATTGTTCATGGGCGGACAAGCCTTACAACAGGTTTGGGTATTTATTTTAGCCCCTATTGTCGGTGCAGTCATTGCCGGATTATTATACAAAGGATTAACTGCAGAGGATGCTTAAATCCTCTACCCTTTTCTTTTTTTAAAATTTAATACTTCCAATATAAGTTTTACCCTTCAATTTTTCAAAATTATCTTTAACTTCAAATTTGAAGCTGTTTTCATTTGAAACATAAAGATGAGACAATGCAATTCCCACATCAATCGGATTCCATTTTTTAAGAATCTGGCGTTTTAAAATATTCTGTTTTACCTGATAAACATCAAAGCCTTCATCAGTGTGTTTAAAGTACCATGGCTGGGAATTGATTGCGGAAGGTGCAAGCTGTGCAGGAATTAAAGATTCATCTTCAACATCACTGATTTCAGACAGTTCCCTACGCTTGAAATCTGAACGCTGACGAGTCATCCTATCTGATTTTCCAAAGGATATTGCAATTACAAATTCCGGATCATTAGCTTTTAAAGATGCCATTCCCACCCAGCAGCTGCCGATGCCAATACTTTGCATATACAAAGACACCTGCTGAAATACAAAACCCAAATTGACCAGTGCCAAATCCTTATTCTCACTAAAAAGAGCCAGATAATAAGGAGCTTTCCACCGGGTTTTGATATTCAAATCCTCTTTGGGAAGAATTTCATAATGAAACTTGATATCACCTACTAAAGGTTCAACACTTGATATAAAATCACGTATCTGATTAAAGTCAATATCATCATCCAGATAATTACGGCAGGATTTCCTCACATATATCTGATTTGCTAAATCCATGAAAAAACACCTTGTTTAAAATAATTAAATTTCTAATTAATTAAAATTTAAATAACATATAATAAATACATTATTGTAAGGTGAATATATGAAAATTGTTGTTGCAATTGGTGGATCAATATTGCTTAAAGAATATGATTGTAAAAAATTCCAAGAGTATAGTGCTATTTTAAAAGATTTAGCAAAAGAACACGAATTATTTGTTGTAGTAGGTGGTGGAAAACCTGCAAGAGAATATATTAGTGTTGTTCGTGATTTAGGTGCTGGAGAAGCACAATGTGACGATATTGGAATTGAAGTAACCAGAATAAACGCTAAATTAATGTTGGCAGCACTTGGAGATGCAGCATATCAAAGAGTACCTCATAACTTCCAGGAAGCATTAGAATTCTCAGCAACCGGTAAAATAATAGTAATGGGTGGAACTGAACCTGCTCACAGTACCGATGCTGTTTCAGCAATCTTAGCTGAATATATCAGTGCAGACAAATTGATTAATTTAACATCAGTGGATGGAATGTATACAAAAGACCCTAATAAATTTGATGATGCTGAACTTGTTCCTGAAATCACTGCAACTGATTTGCTTGAATTTTTAAGTGGAAAAGATGTCAAAGCAGGAACCTATGAATTTTTCGACACCACCGCCGTGCAGATGATTAAAAGATCAAATCTTGAAACTGTAATTACCAACGGTTTTGAACCTGAAAATCTGATTAAGGCAGTAAATGGCGAATCCATAGGAACCAGAATCATTAACGAATAGGTGATTACGTGGATAATCTTATTGATATTGGTTTGAATTTGATGCATTCTTCATTTAAAAAAGACAGAATCGAAATAATTGAAGAAGCAAAAAAAGCTGGTGTTAAACAGTTTATTATCACAGGAACCAATGTTAATTCAAGCCAATTAGCTGCGCAATACGCTTCCAAATATCCGGAAACTTTATTTTCAACATCAGGTGTTCATCCTCATGATGCCAAAACATGTAACGGACACAGCATGTTTGAATTGGAAAAAATAGCTAAACAGGACTGTGTTGTAGCTATCGGGGAATGCGGCCTTGATTACAATAGAAATTTCTCACCGCAGGACCTTCAAAGAAAATGGTTTGAAGCACAGGTGCAGCTTGCAGACAGAATAGATATGCCTTTATTCCTGCATGAAAGAGAGGCACATGAAGATTTATATAATATATTGAAAAAATATGACGGAATTGCAGAAAAATCAGTAGTCCACTGTTTTACAGGAACAAAATCAGAAGCTCAAAACTATATTGATTTAGGTTGTTATATCGGTGTTACCGGATGGATTTGTGACATGAAAAGAGGAAGAGACCTGCAGGAAGCAGTTAGTGTAATTCCTCCTGAAAAATTAATGATTGAAACAGATGCACCTTTTTTAATACCTAAAAACTTTGATTTCAAACCTAAAAAAAATAGGAATGAACCAAAATATTTACCTCATATACTCAATACAATTGCACTCTGCATGGGAATTGATGCAGAGGAATTGGCAGTTCAAGTTAATAAGAATACAAAAGAATTTTTTAAAATATAAGGAGATGAAAGAATGGCAGTAGAACCTCACAAACATTGTCCGATATGCGGAACCCCAATACCATTAAATGAACTTGTATGCTCACCAGATTGCCAAAAAGTCTGGGACATGAGATTAAAACAAAGAAAACGATCACAGATAATTCTATACGTAGTTATTGCAATATTCTTAATAATCTGGGCATGTTTAACATTTCTTAAATAGGGATATAAATGATTTTAACATCAGCAAACACACTTCAATCTAGAGAAATTATCGAATATAAAGGATTAGTTACCGGCGAGTTTCTAATCGGTGCCAATATTTACAAAGATTTATTCTCAGGTGTTCGCGATGTTGTAGTCGGAAGAACATCAGCATACGAGGATGAGCTTGAAAAAGCAAGAGAACATGCTCTTAAAGAAATGGAAGAAAAAGCAGAAGCACTGGGAGCCAATGCAATAATCGGACTCAAGATTTCATATGACAATCTTGGAGGCACCATGGGAAATACCATTTTAGTCACAGCTTATGGTACTGCAATCAGATATGAAGAAAAATGAACTTTAGAAACCGTGACGTTAAACTGGCATATATCCGGGAGGCAATATTATGCATTGCATTCGGTACAGCCGTCGGCCTTGGAGTATATGCCTCTTTTTTATATTTTGAGATAGATATTTTCGGCTGGAATTTAGGCCTTATTTTTGCACCTCTTGCAGCCGGATATGCAGAAACATACCTTGCAAACAAGATAATCGGTGAAAGTATTGGTGCAATCAGTGCGTTTATACTCTTTTTAGACACAGTTATTTACGGGTTTATCTGGAAAAATCCGACATTAGGATTCAATGTTATTACAGTAGGTTCAATTGGAGTGATACTGCAGGCGGCATTCCCTACTTTAATCAACTATATAATACTTGTTGTAGGAGTAGGTCTAATTTCATACCTGCTGGGAATTTTCAAAAGAATCACATCATATTTTTCAAACAAACTGAATTACTTCTATTATAAGCACGGGCGCAAACAGCTTGAGGTTGTTGAAATCCAGACAGTTACCAAATTCAATGAAGAGGAAAGTAACGAAAGAATTAACAGTATGGATTTTTATTTCATTACAAGCACTGACATTTTAGACAGACCCCATGTTAATTTGGGCCAGTTCCATGCAACAGTAATCATTGAAAAGGACAAAAGGTTAATAAATAGTGACCCTAAAAAAGCAAAGATTGAAACACTTAACAAATTTAAAGAAGGAAAAGATGAATGCTTGATTAAATTAGCCCAAAATATCCAGAAAGCTAGCGGAAATTCTGTTGTGAATTTAGAAATACAGTACGGTGTAATCGGACTTGGAGGAGATAGCTATCAGGTTACTGCAATGGGCATGGGCATTTATTTAAAATGAGCTTAACTATTTCTATTTTTACAAAAAAACAAAAAGCAATCAAAATTACATTATAAAAATAAAAAACACTCAACTTTATAATTAAAATTAAAAAGAGTTTAATTAATTATTTTTTATATATTTTTCAATATTTTTAAAAAAATAAAGTTTATTAGAATGTATTTTAGACATTAAAGTTTTAAAAACATTTATATAAAGAAATAAATATATATTTATCCACTCATTATGAAATATTATAATCATTTGAAATTTTTTTAAAAAAATATCGTAGTGAGAACTAAGAAGGTGTAAATATTTCGATAAAAAATACAACATTATTGGTTTCTGTTGTGTTAATGTTCTTTTTAGTATTAGGAGCAGTTAGCGCGACTGAAATGGACAATGTTACAAATACAGATACTGGAAATTTAATGGTGAGCAATGATAAATTGTCTTCTGGCAATTTAGAGATTTCAGAGTCTGATTCACTCCTGAAAGTTGAGTCAGATGCCAATGAATATGACAGTACACTGCAAAGCAGCGACCAAGACAAGCTATCTGAAAATGAAAGCACAAACACAACTCCAAAAGACACTTCAATTTCAGTTAGTAATGCTCGCTACTCAAAGTCAAACACAGTATTTAAGGTTACATTGAAAGATTCAAATGGAACTTTATTGGATGGAAAAAAGGTAACACTTAATGTAAACGGTAAAACCTATAGTGGCACAACATCAAATGGTGCAGCGTATATTAAAACCGCTTCTTTAAAAATAGGCAAATATACTGCAACTGCAACATTTAAAGGAGATAACAATTACATTAAAAGTTCTATTTCAAAGAAAGTCAAGGTATCTTCTTCAATAAGTAACAATAAAAACATAGTCACAACCTATGGAGACACCGCTGTTTATTCAGCTATTTTTTGGAAAGACACCGGTAGATTAGCAAATACAAATGTTAAATTTACCGTAAATGGAAAAACCTATACTGTTAAAACTGATTCAAAAGGTCAAGCCAACATAAGTGTAAAACTTGTGCCTGGAAAATATCCTGTCACAGTGTATAATCCATATTCTAAAGAAAAAATCAAATCAAATACCATAACCGTTAATAAGGCCAGTACCAAAATTACTGGATCAAATGCTTACATGCTTCCAAAAACAAAATTAAAATATTCAGTTGTATTGGAAAACAATAAAGGCACTAAACTTAAAAATACAAGAGTCATTTTCACATACAATAATAAACAAGTGAAAACTTTAACTGATGGGAACGGGAAAGCTACTATAACTATTCCTGCTCTATCTAAAGGCACCTATACTATTTCTTATTCTTACAAAGGTGCTGCCAGATACAAACCGGTTTCAGATTCCAAAAAATTATATGTAAGAGACTCAACTACAACATTAACATCAAGTGCCATTACAATGCAATATAATGACGGTTCAGTATTTTCAGTGAAAGCTACAAATTCAGCTGGAAAAGCATTAGCTAATAAAAATATGAAAATTACTTTAAATGGAAAAACTACAACTGTAGTAACAGACAGCGAAGGAGTTGCAAAACTCACAGTTGGAGCAATAAAACCTGGAACCTACACAGTTAAATCTACTTATTCAACTGCAGGTCTAAAAGATTACAATACTAATTCAAATACTGTTAAAATCACTAAACAGACTGTAACATTGATTGCAGATGATTTAGTAATGGAATTTAATGACTTCTCCAATTTTAAAGCAACTGTGAAAAATAAAACCGGATCAGCTGTTTTTGGTGCGAACGTTCACTTCACCTACAACGGACAAACCATAAGCTCAATGACTGATAAAAATGGTGTTTCAGCCTTTGCAGTTACTGATAGTGTAGGATATTACCCAGTTGACATTCAAGTAGTTGATACTTGTTATACTTCATCTAAAATAAGTAAACATATTCTGGTTAATGGTACCAAATTTTCCGCAAGTGATATGACAATAGGTGTTGATACAACTGGAACATTCCAAGTCAAATTAATTGACGGAGAAAATAAAGCTGTTAGCGGTTCAACTGTTAAATTTACTTTAAATGGTAAAACCCAATCTGTACAAACTGACTCCAACGGTATTGCAAAACTTACAGTCCCAGCACTGTCCGCAGGAAAATATGCTGTTACTTACACTGATGGAAAAACCAATGGTTCTTCAATAATTACTGTTGTTAATGCTGTAACTTTAAAAGAAATTATTGCAGCATCACAAAATGTTAAAAAATACATTGAAAGCAATGAAGAATTACCGAATACTGTTAAAATCGGTAGTATTACTTATTCTCTTGCAGAATACATGTATTTAGCTTCACAAGCTATTATTAACTTGAACAACAATAATAAAAAAGACATTGCTGTTAAATCAGTGTCCAATCCGACAAATCCCGGAGAAGCATCCGCTTTAGGTAACCTGTATGATTACGTGTCAGTTGCTAAAAGTGTTGTAAGTACCGCAAACTCAAAAGGAGTTATGCCAAATTCAGTTAGTTCAAAAGTTGGAACAATTGGTTATAATGGTTTGGTTTATGCTACAGCTCGTGTTGTTGCATTCTATGATGATTATGCAATCATGCCTAACTACGTATCTATAAAAACATATGCTTCCAGTTCAAGTTCAAGTTCATTGAATTCAAAGAACACAATAACTAACCTGAAAGCATATTTAGCTTCATCAACCAATTGTCAAGTAGGCAACAGTAAAATTAAATCTATAGTAAATTCAATTACTTCAGGTTTAACTACAGATAAAGCTAAAGCAACTGCAATCTACAATTATGTGCGTGACCAAATTTCATACAGTTTCTATTATGACACTAAATATGGTGCTGTCGGCACTTTAAATGCAAAACAAGGTAATTGTGTTGACCAGGCCCACTTATTAATTGCAATGTATAGAACTGCAGGTCTTGCAGCAAGATATGTTCACGGAACCTGCTACTTCACATTAAGTGGAAGTACCTACGGACACGTTTGGACACAGGTTTTAATTGGTGACACTTGGATTGTAGGCGATCCAACAAGTTCAAGAAATTCATTTGGAAATGTTGTTAATTGGAATAACTACAACTATAACCTTAAAGGTTATTATGCAAGTATTGCATTCTAATTAACTTCCTTTTTTCTTTTTTTACAAACTTTCAGACTAATTTTTAATCGATTTTTTAAATTTTTTGGCAAAATAATTTTTTAATAACTATGCCAACAGCTAAAAATTTAAAAAATAATCTACATGTCCATTTAGATAAATAGCAAATTTTTGATGGAACATGATTTAACTACAATGTCGATGAATTATTTTGATATTTAAAGACCCAATATTAATTTTAATAATAGCTTAGTTAAAGTAAAATAACTCCAAATCAATTAGAAAAATGAGCATTTTTTCAAAAAGATTATAACAACAAATCAGAATATATTAATTTAATGATTAAAAAATGAGGCGAAAAAATGGAAAATGAAGGAACAATAGCAGTACCAATTATTGGTTATATCATTAGCGCAATCATCCCTATAATCGGTTTGATATATGGAGCAGCATTATTCTACTTTAAAAAGGACGTTCCATTATATAGGAAGCATGGAAGACTTATAATATACTTTGCAATATTAATATTTGTGGTAACATTTATAGTAAGACTATTACTTTAACACCGCACTTTTTTTAGAAATTAACCGTTAATTTCTTTTAATCTCTTTTTAAACTTATCATTATCTCTGCAGTTACCAACAGCTTTCATTAAAATATCTTTTTCAGATGAAACATCACCTTTTTGGCGATACATTTCTGCAAGAGCATCATAAGCTTTTTGGGAATCAGGCAAAACGAAAATAACCTGTTTGTACAAATCGATTGCCTCATCCAATCTGCCTTTGCCTTCAAGATATTTTGCCTCATTCATCATATCAGCGATCTTTTTAAATTTTCCTTCCTTTTTAGGTTTGGTTTTACCTTCAACATTTCTTAATTTTTCAAATATGTCTGCTGCTTTATCTTCATCAAAATTCCTGCCAACTTTTCTATCTTCACTCACAATATCACCCTACGGTAAGACTCCTAACATTTTCAATCCCATATACAATACCAATATCGAAAATATGATTTTAAGTTTCTTTTGAGGCACCCTATGAGCATATTTTGCACCAATGGAAGCCAAAGGAACTGAAAAACAAACGATTAATGCAAAATTGATTAAGCTCACATATCCAATTGAATATGGAAATGTGCTGACACCCCAGCCTGAAACGATATATGATAAAAATCCTCCAATTGCAGTTAAGCTAATAAAAACAGAAGAGGAACCTATAGCTTCTATCAGTGAAAAACCGAGAAGTGAAGTTAAAATAGCTATAAGAAATACGCCCCCGCCGATACCTAAAAGACCTGATGCGAATCCTACTAAAAAACCTATAATTCCTATTGAAATAAGATTGAATGGAATTCTGGCATCTTCTCTTTCCTTGTTGAGAGAAACAATATTGTTAACTGCAATGAACAACAATAACAATCCAAAAATGATTTCCAATATTCCTGATGAAAGCATTGAAGCTGAAAAACCGCCTAAAACGCTACCAAATATTCCAAAGATTCCCAACTTGATTCCCGGCTCCAAAATATTATCCATTGAACGAGTATGCCTGTAAGCTCCACTTACTGAAGTAGGAATAATAATGGCCAGACTGGTTCCCAGAGAAATGAGCATCGCCAGGTTAGGTTCAACACCAATGTATTTGAGTAAAAAGTATTGAAGAGGAACTATAATAAATCCTCCACCTATTCCCAAAAGTCCTGATGCAAAACCTGCAAAAATACCAATCAGAATTAATCCTATGAAATATTCAATTGGAAACATCATGATTAACTATTTTATATTTATACTAAATATTATTTTTTGCAGATATTGCCATTAAATAGATTTTACCCGATTAAAAAAAATATTTACAAACCTCTTTCATAAACACGACATCATTTATTTAAAGCATTAATATTAAAAATATTGTTTGATGAAACTCAATAGAACCATTATAGTTGGATTAATATGCATATTATTTGGAGGAATAATCTTCATGACAGATATATTCAATCCAATTGTAAGGCCAATCACACACATATTTCTGATGGGATCATCCAAAGGCAAAGACATACTGTTTTTTGGTCTTTTAGGAATATTTTTAATTCTTCCTCAAGTAATCAAAAAAGATGTAGACCCTACAAAATATCTTAAAATAACAATTGGTCTTGGTTCACTTTTATTAGTTTTGGGAATTGTCCTGGAAATAATATTCAGACTTCAGATGGGAATTAAACTCAACACCATTTTCTGTTCCATGACAGGTACAATGAGTTCAACAAGCATTTTGCACACCCACTTGTTAAAGTCAATTTTAGGAGCAGTCATAACACCAATTATGGGGCCGTTTGTGCAAAGCGGCATCAACACGGGCGTCGGTTTATATGCATATGTTCCGAGTTTCGCGTTTTTAATAATTCTGATAATGCCAGTTTTATTCATCACAATAATCCTGGCATCACAGAACCGTCCATGGTTTACTAACTACATAATAGCATTCGCCGCAAGTTGCCTTTTTATAGGAGCTATTGACGGAGGTCTTTTTGGAACTCCGGCGCTGGTTGGAATTTTAGGATTCTATTACGTTTACCGAAGCGGATACCTGACAAACCTGGTTGTCGGACATATCTTAAAAGATGAACAACTTATAGAAAAAAATGAAGAAATTCCACCACTTTACAGCTATGTCGATATGGGCAAAATAAGATTTATCTTTAACCTGATTCTAATATGGATTGTTGTTTTAGCAGTAGTCCTTTTACGATTCACTGTAGCCTTTGCAGGTGCGGAAGCCGACTGCTACACAGTCGATGTTGTAAATCCAACAGACAATATTGACTTAGGAAACATCAGCACACACGTCCTTGACGTTCAAAACAGCACAAATAAAATCACATACTACATTGAACCTAATTACAATGAGATGCAACTTTTAAATGATTTAAAGGTTCCTCTGAATAACTCGTGTGAGTATTATACGGTTTCATGGAACATATATTCATATTTACAGGATGATTAAATGAAAAGATTATATTTGATTTTGCCTATTTTAGCAGGGCTTATGTTTGGATCAAGCGGTGTTTTTGTTCGTACCCTGACACAGAACGGAATCGATTCCACCACTCTTTTATTTTTAAGGTTTTCAATTGCAATAATTCCTCTTTTAATAGCCATCAGTTTAATGGACAAAAAACTGTTTAAGATTAATTTAAAAGATCTCCCCCTAATCATAGCATGTGCAATGTGCATTGTCGGACTTAACATATGCTATAACGAATCAATGAATACCATACCGTTATCCCTTGCTGCTGTTCTGCTGTCACTGGCTCCAATATATGTGCTGATATTTGCATACATATTATTTGGAGAAAAAATTACATCCAAAAAGATAATATGCATTATTTTAGCAATTTTCGGATGTTTGCTGATGACAGGCGTTTTGGAAACAAGCCTCTCAAGCATTCCGACATACGGAATTCTTTTGGGAATCGGTGCAGGACTGTTCTGGGCGATATATCTGATGGCCTCTAAAAAATCAATAGAAAATGGAATGCATACTTTTACAATTCTGTTTTATGCAATCATAATCATTTCCATAGCTTTAATTCCATTTACAAGTTTTAACCAGGTTTCAACATTTGTTGCAATCAATCCTACATTGACAATCATATTTCTGATTATCCATTCAACATTTTCATTTGCTATGCCTTATATTCTATCTACAGTTAGCTTAAACTATATTGATTCGGGAATCTCCTCAATAATCATGTCCGGTGCTGAACCTCTGGCGGCATTGATTTTCGGGTCAATAATATACAGTGAAATACCAACATTAATTATGCTTTGCGGATTTGTACTTACAATAATTTCAATGATGATATTAAGCAGAAGCGATAGGAAAAATAACACCACCTAAAGAGAGGTGCATTTCAACTGTAAACGCACAAAACCTCAATGTTTTTACAATAAAGATTCATAGTAACTAATTTTAGTATTTTAAAACCCAATAGCTCATGATTGGAAAAATAAACATTTTAATCATTGTAAAGGGCAAAAATGATGAAAATATCGATTTACTAGGAAATAATTTTTATACAATAATTAGAAAATATCTCTTTAAAATATAAAATGTTAATGTAAATTCCATATTTTTAAATAAAAAAGACAGATTTAAGAAATTTATAGAAATTATTAAAAATCATTCTCCAAGATTGACAAAAGAACATTTTTCAAAAAAAATCATAAAAACTGTAAAAATAGACCACACCATGAAAAAATTTCTCCCTATATTCAATCTAAAATGGCAAAAAAGTGAAAAAATAACTTTTTTTACAAAAATTTATTAATTGAAAAAATAAACTTTAACATATGATTATAAGCATTATCATACCTACCTACAACGAAGAGGAATATCTTCCTATTTTGCTGGACAGTATTAAAAAGCAAAGCTATACGGACTATGAAATAATTGTAGCCGATGCCAACTCCACTGACAGAACCCGTGAAATCGCAGAGGAATACGGTTGTGTAGTAGTTGATGGAGGCCTTCCGGCAGTGGGCAGGAACAATGGTGCAAAAGTCGCAAAAGGAGAATACCTGATATTTCTGGATTCCGATTTGGAGCTCACAGATGATTATCTCCGTGATGTTTTATATGAATTCAGAATGGAACGACTCGGAATTGCCATTACCCAAATGCTTCCTATGTCAAATAAGGTGGAAGATAAGATATTCCATGATTTCGCAAATTATTTCATGATAAGTGTTGAAAAGATTAAGCCTCACGGTGCAGGATGCTACGGAATCATTGCAAGACATGAACTGCATGACAAGTGCGGAGGCTTTGATGAATCTTTAACATTCGGCGAAGATACTGATTATATTGAAAGACTGGCAAAAGAAGAACCCTTCAAGGTTTTAAGACATGCAAAGATTGGAGTTTCAACCAGACGGCTTGAAGAGGAAGGAATTGAAACACTAATCAGACAGTACGGAAAAAGTACCATAAACGATTTTTTAGGAAAGCGTACCGATGCTGAAGATTTGGACTATAATTTTGGTCATGGCCATGAAAAACTTACAACCACCAGATTTGAAGGTCTTGAAAAAACCATAAACCAGGTTAACGAAATCAAATCAACTTATGACAATTCCTTAAGCAGATTTAATACTGCAAGAGCCCAAATTAAAGCATCACACAGAAGACGATCAAAAAAAGTTGTATTTTACTGTGTATGCGGTGAAGGAATGGGTCACGCCATAAGAACAGGAGTTATTGTTGATAGAATTAAGGACAAATATGATGTTCATATATTTTCAAGCGACAGAGCATACCTCTATCTCAAATCAAAATTTGATAATGTTTATCAGATAGGCGGATTCAATACCGTTTACAGCAACAATAAGGTAAATAATCTGAAAACCCTGTCAAATGCTATTAAAAGAAATCCGACCAATATCCGTGTTGGATACGAAACATTATACAGGAAAGCCGCACAGTTAAAACCTGACGTTATTGTTACTGATTTTGAAATTTATGCTACAATGGTATCAAAGCTTAGAAGCATACCATTAATCAGTCTGGACAACATCCATATTATTACCCAGACAAAAATCGACTACCCAATAGATCAGTACGGACAACTGCTTAAAGCTAAAGGAGTCATAAGAGGTTATGTCGTACACCCTAAAATACACATTTTAACCAGCTTCTTTTATCCAAAAATCAAAGCTAGAAAGAATGCTGTAATCTATCCTCCGATAATTCGTGAAGACATTCTGAAACTGGAGCCTACAGAAGGAGACCATATAATAGTCTATCAGACAAGCCGTGAAAGTGAAAAACTTGTTAAAAGACTAAAAGCACTGAAAAATGAAAAATTCATTGTTTACGGATTTAACAGAAATAATGTTGACGATAATTTAACTTTCAAGAAATTCAATGAAGATGAGTTCTATGATGATTTTGCATCTTCAAAGGCAGTTATCTGCAACGGAGGATTCACATTCATCTCAGAAGCGATACATCTTAAAAAACCAATCTATTCCATTCCTGCAAGGGGTAACTTTGAACAGACATTAAACGGATATTATGTTCAAAAACTTGGTTATGGAGAGTACCATAGAGTAATGAATGCAAAAAGAGTAGCAAACTTTTTGAAAAGACTTCCAAAATATAAGAAAAAACTTGCTAACGTTAAAAAGACAAACAATGACGGAATTATAAACGAACTGATTTATAGAATTGAAAAATATACTTAATCAAAAAAAAAAGAAAATAAAAGAGTGTTATAAAGTTACACCCATTTCTAATTGTTCTGTTAATTCTTTGTACCTGTTACGAATAGTAACTTCAGTTACACCTGCAATATCTGCAACATCCCTTTGTGTTTTTCTCTCACCAAGTAAAACAGATGCAATGTATAAAGCAGCTGCAGCTACACCTGTAGGACCTCTTCCTGAAGTTAATCCTTTTTCCATAGCTTTTTCAATAATTTCAATAGCTTTGGATTGTGCTTCACCGGATAATCCCAGTTCTGAAGCGAATCTAGGAACATAATCCACAGGAGAAGTTGGAGGTAATTTAATATTCAGTTCACGGGTTAAGAATCTGTAAGTACGACCTACTTCTTTTTTAGTTACTCTTGACACTTCAGCGATTTCATCTAAAGTACGTGGCACATTACAACGTCTGCATGCTGCGTAAAGTGATGCAGCAACTACTCCTTCAATACTTCTTCCCCTAATAAGCTTATTGTCCACCGCACTTCTGTATACCACAGATGCAGCTTCCCTTACGCTTCTTGGAAGTCCTAATCTTGAAGAGTCACGGTCAAGCTCACTTAAAGCAAATGCGAGATTTCTTTCGGTTGCACCAGAAATCCTGATTTTTCTTTGCCATTTTCTTAATCTGTACCATTGAGCACGGTTTCTTGCAGGAATATCACGACCATAAATATCTTTGTTTCTCCAATCAATCATTGTACTTAAACCCTTATCGTGAATGGTGTAAGTAATTGGAGCTCCTACTCTTGTACGTTTATCTCTTTGTTCGTGATCGAATGCTCTCCATTCAGGACCCATATCAACAAGATTTTCATCAATGACCAATCCGCAACGTGCACATACTACTTCTGCCCTTTCATAGTCACCGATTAATTCAGTAGAACCACATTCAGGACATACAGTTTGTTTATCTTGAGCGTATGTGTCATCATGTTGGTCTGGTTGTCTTGTTCTCCTACGTCCTCTTCTTGGCATTTCTTCTACTTTTTGTGTCGTGGTCTCATCCTCCTTTTTCTAGACTTTTTGGATTTTGGTTTCGATACAAATAGTTTTTCACCGCTGTTTTTCATAAGTTCATCTCTATTTGCGGACCTAAATAGGCGAATAGAAATGTAGGGCTTTTTTGTAGGCCCGAATACATAGCCGACCTTACCAATTTTATTCTTTTTGCTGTCATAAACAATGGCACCTGGTGAAGGTGTTTTATCAGATCGTGCTATCAGTTTTCCAGAGTTTGCTACATGCAAACTGTTTCCTAAAAATTTCATAAAATCAAACTTAAATTCAAATCTGTATCATTTATATAATTAGAAATAGGTTATATATAAACCTATCGATATATTTATATATAAACATGTATTTCTATTTAAATGTTTTTCTATTTTAATCCGGCAATTTCAACAAGGGTTTTACCACGGTTTATATCCTCAATAATACCGGATTCCTTAATTTTTACAAGAAGTGACTGAGCCATGACAGAGGCAAACAACTGCTGAGGAATTACGACAATACCTGTCTCATCACCAAAAAAGAAGTCTCCAGGAGCAATTTGAGTGCCCTCAACATCAATTGTTTCATTCAAAGTTCCAAGACCTAAAGCTGAACCTGCATTAGGGCAGAAATTGCTTGCAAAAACCGGATAATCCATGTAAAGCAGCGCATCCAAATCACGTGCAGATCCGTAAATGACAGTTGCCTTGATTCCATTGTCACGTGCACAGCTTGAAGCAAGTTCTCCCCAGATAGCTTTGTCTTCACTGTCGACTTTGAAAAATAGTATGTCCTCATCTTCTGCAGCATCTATTGCCAATGCTGAAGTACCCCAATCATCGCTTGAGGTTTCTGCTGTGAAAATTTTACCCCAAACTTTCTTGTTATTGATTGGTTTGATTTTCTGAATGACACCTGATCTTCTGGAAATGGCATTATATGCATCTGAAATTTGACATGCAGAAATATTTTCAAGTAATGACTGTAAGTTTATAAATTCTTCATAGTTTTTTCCATTAAATTTCAAATCATCAATAGTCACATTTTCCAAATTAATCTTATCTACATCAATTCGTTTGTTTAAATTTTTATTTTTATTCAAAAGTTCTTTTGGACTTATTGACATGAACTCACCAAATTTTTCTAAATTGTATACTATATTATAGAATTTACACCAACATATATTTTTTCCATATATCAAATTTTATATATTAGTTTAATCAAAATTATTAATTGAAGTATTGAAAAAAATACTTAATTATTATATACTCATAGAGTTTATTACATTATTCATTATTATAATTATTATTAATTTAATCAAAAGACAGGAGAAAATCAATTATTAAGGTAAATAACAGTTAAGAAATTTAAAATAATTAAATAACAAAATTAAATTCGAGAATCAGTAATCCTTAATAGTAACACACTCCAAATGTATTAACTCTTTTTTAGTGTATAAAAGGTCAAAGACCAGTTTATAAAATTTATCGTATAATTTATGCAATTTACTTGCTGAAAATCAAGTTAATTTTTAAAAAAAAATACATAAATTATCCCGATTGAATAAGCTTAGGAGGCTTAATAATGGGAAAAGGAGAAGAATTAACAACAACAAAATATTTAATCCATGCTCAAATTACTGCTAATGGAATTGTTGAAAAACCGGATGTTGTTGGTGCAGTATTCGGACAAACTGAAGGTTTACTCAGTAATGATTTAGACTTAAGAGAGCTTCAACGTACTGGAAGAATAGGTAGAATTCAAGTTAACATCCATTCTAATAGTGGAAGAGCAAAAGGTGAAATTGTAATTCCATCCAGTTTAGACAGAGTTGAAACCGCCATTCTCGCAGCATCTTTAGAAACCATCAATCGTGTTGGACCTTGCGAAGCTGAAATCCAAACTTTAAAAGTTGAAGATGTAAGGGCTGTCAAAAGAGAACAAGTTGTAAACCGTGCAAAAGAAATTTACAAAAACATGGTTGAAAGTGTTGGCCCTGCAAGCATGAAAATGATTGAAGAAGTCAGAGAAGCAATGCGTGTTCATGAAATCTCAGAATACGGAGATGATCGCTTACCTGCAGGCCCTAGTATCCACACATCTGATGCAATTATCGTAGTGGAAGGCCGTAGTGATGTTTTAAACTTACTTAAATATGGAATTAAAAATACCGTTGCTGTCGAAGGTGTTAGCGTACCTCAATCCATCGGAGAATTAAGTAAAAAAAGAACAACAACCGCATTTGTTGATGGAGACAGAGGCGGAGAACTCATCTTAAAAGAACTCCTCCAAATTGGAGAAGTAGACTACATTACCCGTGCTCCAAAAGGAAAAGAAGTAGAAGATTTGGAAAAAGATGAAGTTTTAGTTGCTTTAAGAGATAAAGTACCTACAGCACAATTTTTAGCAAGTCATAACATCCTAAATGAAAACAACGGTAAAAAAGATAACAGAAGACATGACAGAAGAGGTAAAAAACCTCAAAAATACAACCGTCGTGAAGAGCCACGTGTCGAAGAGCCTGTAATTGAAGATGATGAAATCAGCTTAATGAAAGACATGTTAAAAGAATTTGAAGGTACAGGCAGCGGTGCAATTTTAGATGAAGCATTGAATATGACTAAAGAGGTAGAAGTGGAAGAAATCTATGAAGAAATTAAAAACATAGAAGGAAACGCTGATACTGTAATTTTTGATGGTGTAATCAGCCAGAGATTAGTTGATGTTGCATCACAGAAAGGAATTAAAAAATTAGTCGCATTTAATTCTGTCAATATTGTTAAAAAACCAAATAACATTCAATTAATTACTATAGACTGAACTGTTTAGTTATGACAAAAAACTAAATAGTATCATGAATAAATATTATATAGGATTCGGAAATTGGAGGTAAAAAATGAATATTAATATGGAAAATTATTACAGTACTAGAAAAAATGTCTTCGAAAGAATTCAGGACGCAAGTACTGCAACCAAATTGCTTATGTCATTAATGATGGCATGTTTTACTGGTTTAATGGCTCAAATCATTATTCCACTCCCATGGACTCCAGTTCCTATAACTGCTCAAACATTTGCAGTGTTATGTTCTGGTTTATTATTAGGTAAAAAATACGGATGTTTAAGTCAAATCCTATATGTCGTTTTAGGTGTTGCATTCATTCCTTGGTTCGGAGGAATGACTGGTGGAATCGATGTATTTTTAGGATCCACCGGAGGATTCTTCATAGGATTTATTATTGCATCATACTTTATAGGATTAATTACTGAAAGATATGCTAAAGCACGTAATTTTACAAGAATGGCTATTATTATTGGAATTGCTAACTTTGGATTAATTTACATTCCAGGATTAGCTGGTCTTGCATTATGGATGTCTTCACAAGGTATGGCATTCACATTCATTGACGTTTTAATGATGGGTCTTGTACCGTTCATTGTTGGAGATATTGTGAAAATATTAGGTGCTGCTTCAGTATCCAAAGTATTTTTACCAAAAGACTAAAAGGTTTTTTAACCTTTCTTTTTTTTATTTTTTAGATTTTTATGAAACTTCTTTTAAGAGGGCATCACCTTTTATGCCTTAAAGGTTTTCAGGGGTATGGCTACAGTGACGATTTTGTTGAAAACATGACTGAAGTCAATCATGCGCGCAAAAGAGAAAACACCAGAATAACATTAACAAACACACCTGATGACATCTGCAGGTGCTGTCCAAATTTAAAGGACGATATCTGTGAAAACTGCAAACAAAATGAAAGAATCGTTCACATGGATAATGAAGTTCTAAAAAGATTGGATGCATCAAAGGACTATGATGCAATAGAACTTTTTGAAAAAATTGACGGCATTTTCAATTCAAAGGAAAGTGTTCGTGAAATCTGCTTTAATTGTTCATGGCATGAAAAATGTCTATTTTATCAAAAGTTATGATTTTACCGATAGCTTTAAATACTATATAATAAATATACTATATTGTTGTATAAATACGACATGCATATAATTAGTCCCGTAGGGTAGTGGTAATCCTTCTAGGCTTTGGACCCGGAGACGGCGGTTCGACTCCGCTCGGGACTATTTTATTACTAACTATTTTTATTGATTTTTTATGGAAAAGCTTTTACTTATTGGAATTGATACAAGAAGTATGCTTAACAGTGCATTAAAGCTAAATTATGAAATTTATTCTACAAGTTATTTTTCAACTTCAGATACTCCTCAAATTAAAAACCAGAAAATCATACTAAATGAAAGTGACGGTGAAAGCTGCGGAAGTTTTGAAGATCAGTTTTCAAGCGAACATCTTATTGAAGTTTCAAGAGAATATATTGATGAAGTTGACTATATCATCCCAATTTCCGGAGTGTCTCCAAGTGATTTTAAAAAATCAGATAAAAAGAAGATTTTGGGAAGCAGTGAAGTAGAAGATATTGAAAACAAATACAGATTCTACAAAAAAATTAAGGACAAATTTTTAACCCCTATGACTTTTAGGGTAAGTGATATAGATGAAGCTATTGAAATTAATGAAACTTACAAAGAAAATCAATTTATTTTAAAACCGCTTAAAGGAAGTGGCGGTTATGATATTAACTTGCTAGATAGCGATGCAAGAATTCAATTTAATGATGGTGAATTTATTTTGCAGGAATATGTTGATGGTATAAACCTAAGTTCTTCAATTCTTGCAACCAACATGAATGTCAAAAACATAATCAATACAAGACTTCTGACTGAACATGACTTCGGGGCTGAAAACAGTTTCATATATATCGGCAACATCCTGCCTTTAACTAGAGAGTCCATAATGTCCGACGTTAAAGACATCAATGAGATTAATGAAACAATGAAGCGAACTTCCGAGAATCTTGGACGTAAATTCAATCTGCTTGGTTCTAACGGTGTGGACTATATCCTAAATGACAATGGACTATATGTCATCGAAGTAAATCCGAGACTTCAGGGAACATTTGAATGTGTGGAAATGTCACTTGGGATAAATATGCTTGACGCACACATAAGAGCATGTCAGGGAGAACTTGCAGAAATTCCTGATGTGAAATATTATTCCTATAAAAAAATTATTTATTCCCCAAACAGAAACAAATACCAAAAAATAGACTTGGACAACATTTATGACCTACCACACATAGGATCAATTACCGAAAAAGACGAACCATTGCTGACAATTATTGACAAAAATAAAGATTTTGAAAAATTATACAAAAAAGTAGAATTAACCAGTGAAAAAGTAAATAGCATGGCTAGAAAAAGCCAACTAGATGCAAAATAAACAAAATTACCCCAATTGTAATCATAAAGGTTGTTACAATCATACCCCTTGTCATCCAAATAAATACTTTTGCTTTATTGTCAGGGTCTTTCATATATTGGTCAATTGGATTTCTTTTCATTTTAACACCGTTTCTCGAAATTTCTAGTAAAAAAAATTTTTACAGTAACTTAATAAATTTAATCATTTTTAAAAATAAACTAATTTTAAATCTTAATATAAAAAAATAATAAAAAATAGAAGAAAATGAAAAGTTTTGAGAAAATTTTAAGCTTCTGCATTTGAAGCTGCTTCAGCTTCAGCTGCTGCTTTTTCATTTTTCTCAATTGTTGATCTAATCATTTTCAATCTAACGAAGTTTTCCCTTTCCATTTCTTGGAGTCTCATATCAATATACTTTTCAGTATTTTGGAATCTTGGAATCATAATGTGTTCCAAAGCATTTACGTTTTTTCCACTTCACCCAGCTCGATTAAGTACTTAATAGATTCCTCATATTTCTTAGCAGCTTCGTCTAACTGAATTGTAGTATCAGAAAATCCGTAACCCCTATCAATAATGGACCTTTTTTCCATTTTGACATCAGTTACAGGTACTGATACACCCATAACACTTCTTGAAGTGATTTCAACATCAACGGATTCTTTTACAGATAATGCTGCTTTTCTTACAGCTAAATCTCCCATTGCAATTTGAGCTTCAAGTAAAGCATCATTTGCTTCTTTTAGACTTTGTTCTGCGTTTTCACGAATACCTTTGACACGATCCAAGATATCAAAAAACTCTTTAATTAAAGCATCCCTTTTCTCTTTAAGTAAACCATGCCCTTTAACAGCAAGTTTAGTCCTATTTTTAAGGGATAATAATTCCATACGAGTTGGATTAATTCCATCTATAATATCTTGTGCCATTTAATCACCTACATTACTGTAATGAGATTAGTCATCTTTTGGAAGGTATTGTTCAATAAATTCTTCTTTAACCCTTTTAAGTTCGGATTTAGGTAAGATTTTGAGTAAACTCCAACCAAGATCTAAAGTTTCGAAGATTGTTCTGTCTTCATCTTTGCTTTGGGTAATGAATTGATCTTCAAATGCTTGAGCAAATTCTAAGAATTTTTGATCCCTTTCAGTAAGTGCTTCTTCCCCTACAACCGCAACGAGGTCTCTTAATTCACGACCTTCTGCATATGCAGAATAAAGCTGGTCAGATACACCACTGTGGTCATCCCTAGTTTTGTCTCCACCGATACCACCACTCATCAAACGAGAAAGTGAAGGAAGTACGTCTACAGGAGGGTAA